>VBPB01000165.1 GCA_005893365.1 Candidatus Eiseniibacteriota bacterium | reverse complement strand
GGCACGCGTGCTCGACGCGGAGTGCCGCCTGGCCCCCGCGGCCCCGGCGGGAGCGGCGCTCCTGTGCGGCGCCTCACCGCGCGCCGCCGGCGGGGCCCGCACGTTCTTCCGCGCCGGCGCCGCCGCGCTCGCGGCCGCCGCACTGGCCGGGGCCATCGCCGACCCGCGCGACCTGCCCGCCGCGGCACCCGCGCCGGAACCGGACCAGGGCGCCGCCCCGGACGATGCGCTGATCGTCAAGCCCGCGGGCCCGGGCACGGCCGGCGAGGATCGGGAGCGAGGGCCGGGCCCGCTGCCGCTCTCCCCGCCGCTGGTGGCGACGCTGCGCGGGGTCGTGCTGGCGCGGCTGGGCGACGCCGTGGCGACCGAGGTGATCCTGCCGGCGGGCCCGATGGTCCGGCGGCATCACACCGACTTCGTGGCGTTGGCGGGACACGTCCTGGCCGGCGTCGACCGTGGCTTCGCGGCGCGCGCCCGCGCCCATCGCGGCGGGTTCCTGGTGGCCGGCCTAGGCTTCGGGTGCGGGGCGCGCGCGCCCCGCGCCGTCTTCGCCTTGGTCGAGCTCGGGGTCCGGGCGGTCATCGCGCGCGGCTTCGACGCCGACTTCCGCGCCGAGCTGGTGCGCCAGGGCGTGCTGGCCCTGCGCGCGGCCGCGGCGACGGACCTGGACGGCGTGCGCGCGGGCGACGAGCTCGAGATCCCCGGCCTGCCGGACGTGCTCGAGCCTAACCGGCCGCTGGCGATCCGCAACCTGACGCGCGGATCGCAGGCCATCGTCCGCCACGACCTGGCGGCGGCGGAGATCGCCATGGTGCGGGCGGGGGGACGGCTGCGCGGGTTGCGTCCGGTGGGGGCGGAGGCGTGAGGCCCGAGCCCGGAGGTCCGCGATGCTGATCGATCGCGCGCGCATCCACGTCATCGCCGGCGATGGGGGCGACGGGTGCGTGAGCTTCAGGCGCGAGAAGTACGTGCCCAAGGGCGGCCCCGACGGGGGCGACGGCGGGCTCGGCGGCAGCGTGGTCCTCGAGGTGGACGCGCACATCCGCACGTTGCTTGACTGCCGCGAACAGCCCCGCTACCGTGCGGATTCCGGGCGCCCCGGTTCCGGGAACAACCGCACCGGGAAGGATGGCGACGACCTCGTGATCAGGATCCCCCCCGGCACCGTGGTGAAGGACGTGGAAAGCGGCGAGATCCTGGCCGACCTGGTGGACCCCGGGTCGCGCTGGCCGGCGGCGCGTGGCGGCCGCGGTGGCCGCGGCAACGCCCGCTTCGCCACCCCCACGCATCAGGCCCCGCGCCGCGCCGATCCGGGGGAGCCCGGCGAGGGTCGCTGGCTCGAGCTCGAGCTCAAGCTGATCGCCGACGTCGGCCTGGTGGGGCTGCCCAACGCCGGCAAGTCGACGCTGCTCTCGCGCATCAGCCGCGCCCGCCCGCGCATCGCCGACTATCCGTTCACGACCCTCGAGCCCAACCTCGGCATCGTGGCCCTCGACGAGGAGCGCCAGTTCGTGATGGCGGACCTCCCCGGCCTGATCGAGGGCGCCCACCGGGGCAAGGGCCTGGGGCTCGAGTTCCTGCGCCACGTCGAGCGCACGCGCGTGCTCATCTTCCTGCTCGACGTGACCCGCCCCGAGCCCACCGAGGACCTGCGCCTGCTGGAGAACGAGCTGGCCCGTCACAGCGCCGCCCTCACCGAGAAGCCGCGGCTGGTGACGCTCAGCAAGGCGGATCTGCTGCCGCCGGGGGCCCACGCGGACGCCCCGGCGCGCGCGGGACTGCCCGAGGCGCTGCTCATCAGCGCCCATTCCGGACTCCACCTGGACCGGTGGCTCGCGCAGGTGTGGCACCTGCTGCAGCCGACCCTCGCCGCCGAGAGTCCGACCGATGAGTGACGACGCCTACACCCAGGGCAAGCCGTTCGACGTGCTCAACTCCCGCGGCCTGGCGGGGAAGAAGGAATACGTCTCGGGTCTGGAGCGGCGCCGCGACGAGCAGGCGATCTCGCTGCTGGTCGAGTGCCTGTGCGACGAGTCGTGGTACCTGCGCGACCAGGCGGAGCAGGCGCTCTCGCGCATCGGCGCGAGCGTCGCCCCGGTGCTGCTGCCACTGCTCGAGCAGGGGCTCTGGTACACGCGCGGCAGTGTGGCGCGCGTGCTGGGCCGCTTCGGCTACCGGCCCGGCGTGCCCGGCCTGCTCAACCTCGGCGAGGATGCGAACGAGACCGTGGCCGCCGCGGCCTGCGACGCGCTGGTCGCCATCGGCCGCAACGGCGGCACCATCAGCATCGCCCAGGCCCTGCACCGGCTGGCGCCCGACGTGCGCCGGCGGCGGTTCGGCGAGATCGCGGCCCGCGACCGCCACCTGGCGGACCGCGTCGAGCGGATGCTGCTCAACGACGAGCTCATGTCGGCCGAAGGCGGCGAGAGCTTGAACGACGAGAGCCCGGTGGTGCGCGCCGCCGAGGACGGGCTCGAGTGGGAGGTCTTGACCGGACCCCCGGCCAGTCCCAAGCGCCCCCGGGGCGGACCGGGTCGCGGGCCCTGCGCCGCGACGACCCGCAGTATCCCGCCGGACTGCGCGAGCTCTCCCACCCGCCGCCCTGCGTGTGGGCACTCGGCGCCGAGCTGCCGGCGGTGGCGCGGGCGGTGGCCGTGGTGGGCTCGCGCGCGGCGTCGCGCTACGGGCTCGACCAGGCGGCCCGGCTCGCCCACGATCTCGCGCGCTTGGGGCTGGTCGTGGTGAGCGGGCTCGCGCGCGGCATCGACGCGGCCGCCCACCGCGCGGCGCTCGCCGCCGGCGGCCGCACGGTCGCGGTCCTACCCGCCGGGCTCGACGCGATCACGCCCCGGCACCATCGGCCGCTCGCCGCCGAGATCGCGCGCCAGGGGACGCTGCTCACCGAATGGGAACGCGGCGAGCCGGCCGGCAAGGGCGTGTTCGTCCAGCGCAACCGGCTGATCGCCGCACTCGCCGGGGCCACCGTGGTGGTGGAGGCCGCGGTGCACAGCGGGGCGCTCACCACCGCGGCGTTCGCGCTCAGGCTCGGGCGCCCGGTGCTGGCGGTGCCGGGCGACGTCGACCGCGAGACCGCGCGCGGCGTCCACGGGTTGATCCGCGGCGGTGCGTGATGGCCGCGATGGTCGGGAGGTACGGCGCCGCGCGCCCCGAGCCGGTCGCCCCCGCGGTGGCGTCGCCGGCGGCGACGCCCGAGGCCCGGCTGCTGGCGGCCCTCGGCGACACGCCGAGGGCGGTGGAGCGGCTCGCGGCGGCCGCCGGACTGCCGGTCGCCGAGGCCCTGAGCGCGCTGCTCGCGCTGCGGTGGGCGGGGGCGGCGAGCCCGCGTCCCGGCCAGCGCTGGGTGCGGGGGACGCCATGAAGGGGACCCACGCGCTCGAGACCCTGCTGGTGCGTGCGATCCAGGGGGGCGTGCGGGCGATGTCGTGGCGCGCCTCGCTCGGCATGGGGGCGGCCGTGGGCGAGCTGGCGCTTGGGCTCGGGCTGCGGCGGGAGGTCGGGCTCGCGAACCTGGCGATCGCGTTCCCGGAGCGGACGCCTGAGGCGCGCGCCGAGATCCTGCGGCGCCACTACCGCCACCTGGGCCAGGTGGCGTGCGAGTACGCGCGCCTGGCCGAGCTGAGTGCCGCGCCGGTCGGCGAGGTCATCGCGGTAGCACGCGGCCTCGAGCACGTCGAGGCGGCGCGGCGGCTGGGACGCGGCGTCATCCTGCTCAGCGGCCACTACGGCACGGTCGAGTTGCTGGGCGCCTGCGTCGCGCGCCATCACCCGGTGGACTTCGTCGAGAAGCCGCTCTCGAACCCGGCGGTGGACGCCATCCATGCGCGGCTGATCGCCGAGGCGGGCGTGGGCTACATCCCGCTCGGCGCCGGCGCGCGCCGCATCTTCCACGCGTTGCGCCAGAACCGCTGCGTCGCGTTGCTCGCCGACCAGGACGACCACGAGCAGGGTGTGTTCGTGCCGTTCATGGGGCGGCTGAGCAGTACGCCGGTCGGCCCGGCCGCGATCGCGCTGCGCCACGGCTCGCCGATCGTGATGGGCTTCATCACCCGGTGCCAAGATGGCCGCCACGAGATCGACATCCTCCCGGCGCTCGACCTGGCCGCGGCGGTGGGACCCGACGCGGCGCGGATCGTGACCGCCCAGCACACCGCCTGCCTCGAGACCTGGGTGCGGCGGCATCCCGAGATGTGGCTCTGGCTCCACCGCCGCTGGAAGACCCCGCCGCCTGAGGAGATGGCGGATGCGGTCGCCGCCGCGCGCGAGCCGGCCGCGGCACTCCCGGGCCGCGCGCGGGAGGCCTGATGCACCCCTTCGCGATCCGCGTGCGCTACGGCGACACCGACCCGATGGGCTTCGCCTACTACGCCCAGTACCTGCGCTGGTTCGAGATCGGGCGCGCCGAGATGCTGCGCGCCCTGGGGACCAGCTACCGCGCGGTGGAGGAGGGTGGGGTGAGCCTGCCGGTGGTCGAGGCGCACTGCCGCTACTTCAAGCCGGCGCGCTACGACGACCTGATCGCGATCGAGACCGGCGTGCTCGTGCTCAAGCGCGCCTCGGTGCGCTTCGGCTATCGCGTGGTGCGCGAGGCGGACCGCGAGCTGCTGGCGACCGGCCATACCGAGCACTGCTTCCTCGGCCGCGACGGGAAGCCGGGCCCGCCCACGCCGGTGTTGGCCGAGCTGCTCCAGCGCGCGCCGCGGGCCTCGGAGCGACCCTAGCGGGCGGCGGCCTCGGCGGTGCCCTGGCGCGCGTAGCCGCGCCAGTCGAACTCGGGGAACAGCGAGTCGCGGCGCTCGCACTCGGTCAGGAACATCTCGTCGCTCTCCGAGAGTGCTCCGCCCGCGGCACGCCGCTCCGCCAGGGTCGCCAGCCGCTCGAAGGCCTCGGCGTGCTCGGTCACGCGCAGCTCGGCGTAGTCGCGGGCGGCGAACGTGGTGATCAGGAACTGCCAGTCCGAGGACTCGAGCAGCAGCAGCTCGCGGCCCGCCTGGCGCAGCAGCCGCTCGAGCAGCGGCTCGGCGCTCCCGGTGGGTGCCACGCCCGCCGCCATCGTCGCCAGCGACTCGAAGCGCGCCTCGGCCGCGTGGACCAGCGGCCAGGTCCAGCGGGTCGCGTCGTTGAGCCACACCTGATGGGCCCCACCGTCCCCCCACGAGCCCTCGGGCAGGGCCACCACCTCGCGCGGACGCTCGGTCTCGATCAGCTCGCCGGCCGACGGGGTCGCGAGCCCCTCGATCCGCGCGCAACGGTCGAGCACCTCGGCCAGGAACTGCGGGCCCTCGAACCACCAGTGCCCGAAGAGCTCGGTGTCGAACATGGCGCAGATGACGGCGGGCGCCGACTGGTGGGCGGCCGCGACCCCGAGCGTGCGCTCGAGCAGCGCCACGAAGTGGGCGGCGTGCTCGGGGGCCCGGGCCTCGGCGGCTTCGGGCCGATAGACCTGCTTGTGGGCGAGGTCGGCCTTGGGGTGGGTGACGCTCCAGTAGCGATGCCCGCCCGGGAAGCGCTTCTTGTGGAAGTCGAGGTAGGCGCCGTCCCCGGGGTAGCCGTGCTCGCCGCTCCAGACCTGCATCGCCGTCACCGGATCGCGTCCGAAGCAGGCGACCGCGGCGGCCGCCCCCACCCAGTACGGCCGGTAGGGCGGTTGTCCCGGCCGGGTGGTCT
This sequence comes from Candidatus Eiseniibacteriota bacterium, assembly GCA_005893365.1. GTDB lineage: Bacteria > Eisenbacteria > RBG-16-71-46 > RBG-16-71-46 > RBG-16-71-46 > WS-11. Next base: position 3,549 of record VBPB01000165.1, on the reverse strand, counting down.
CGCCGCCCTCGTCGCGCACGATGTGGTGGAGCGCCTGGAAGCGATCGGCGTAGACGCCGAGCGGCTTGCCGCCCGAGAGCAGGTGGGTGTCGACGAAGAAGTAACGCAGCCCGTGCTCGGCGAGCAGCTCCTCGACGCCGCGCCGCATCGTGGCCGGGGCCGGCGAGCCCTCGGGCGCCTCCCAACGGCCGGCGGGCCGATACGCGCACTCGGGCAGCCACACCCCGCGCGGCGCGCGCCCGAAGTGCCGGCGGTGGGTGGCGACCGCGGTGCGCAGCTGGCCCGAGGCGGCGCGGTCGGAAGAGAGCAGCGGCAGGTAGCCGTGCGTGGCGCCGCAGGTGATGACCTCGATCGCGCCGCGCTCCTCGAGCCGGCGGAAGCGCGCGACCAGGTTGGGGCCGTGCGGCCCCATGAAGTCTTCGAGGCTGCCGCGATAGAAGCGCTCCCAGCGGGCGGCCAGGGCCGAGAGCGCCGGCTCGCCCGAGCGGTTGAACCAGGCGCGGTCCTCGGCGGCGGCGGCGATCTTCTGCTCCAGGTAGGCGAGGAACTCGCGCTGGAACTCGGGGTGCGCGAGCTGCTCGCACAGGACCGGCGTCAGGCCCAGCGTCACGCCCAGCGGGCGGCCGTCCTGCGCGCGGTCGTGCAGCACGCGCCAGAGCGGCAGGTAGGTCTCGGCGGTCGCCTCGTTCAGCCAGTCGACGCCGTGCGGCCAGCGGCCATGGTGCAGCACCCACGGCAGGTGGGAGTGGAGCACGAACGTGAAGGCGCGGGCCGGCATGGTCGGGCTAGGACTTGAAGCCGAGTTCTTTCCCGCGCGGCTCCCCGGGCAGCTTGATCGGGCCGAACTGGCTCTCGTAGTTCTTGAGGTTCTGGTCGAGCGCCATCAGCAGCGACTTGGCGTGCTGCGGGGTGAGGATGACCCGGGCGTAGACCTTGGCCTTGGGCAGCCCGGGCAGGGCGCGCGCGAAGTCCAGGATCACCTCGGAGGCCGAGTGGGCGATGAAGACCAGATTGGAGTAGATGCCCTCGGCTTCCACCTGCCCGAGGTCCACCTCGATCGAGGGTTGGGGTTTTTCCACGACGCGGCTCCCGTTCGCACCCAATCCGGGTGGCCGGCGGAGCGCCGACCGAGCCGGCCCGGGTCAGAGATACGAATGAGCAGCCTAGAAGCCAGGTGGGCTAGGGTCAAGTCCAAAGGGGGTTTAGGGCACCCGCCGTGCTAAGGCCGCGCGCGGGCGGCGAGCGTGGGCTTGATCCGCATGCGTGGCATGTGGCTTGCGGTCCGATGTGGGTCCGACACCCCACGCCCGGACGCGTGTCCGACCCACCCCGCCAGGAGTCCCATGGACCCGATCGCTCCCGATCCCAACGAAACCCGTCCCTCCCTCAGCTCCGCGACCGCGAACGGCTCGGGCTCGTGTGCCTCCGCGCCCGACCCGGCGGCGCACCGGTCGCCGCCGGCCGCCGATCCCCGTCTGGCGCTGCTCGCGGCGACCTCGGGCGACCTCGACACGCTGGAGCGCATGCTGCTCGCCTGGGCGGTCCACCCCGACGGGGTCGGCTTCCGCTCGGCGCGGCTGCTCTGCTGGAGTCCGGTGCGCGCCGCGTTGGTCGGTCGGCTGTGGTGGGAGTCCGGATCCGACGCCGGCGATCTGAACGCCGCCCTCGCGCTGGCGCGGTCGGCGATGGCGGAGGGGCCCGACCCCGAGCGCACCCGCGAGCTCGGTCATGTCGCCGTGGCCCCCGAGCAGCTCGCGGGCGTGGCCGGGGCCGCGTGGCTCAATGGTGGGGTCGCGGTGGGCGCCCAGGTCTCCGCGCGCGGCGAGCTTGGCGACCAGGGTGCCCTGGTCCTCGAGCGCGCCGGGCAGGCGATCGCGGTGCTGGCCGGCGACTGGGACGGCCCCGGCGAATCCGGGGCGCGCTTCGCAGCACTGGAGTCGCTGCGCGCGCTGGCCACCGCCGCCCTCGACGCCCAGGCCGTGCGCGAGGCCTTGGCGCGGCGCGAGCGCCAGCACGCCGCCCTCGCCGAGTTCGCGAAGGCGCTCACCTCCCCGCTCAACCTGCGCGAGGTGCTCGACCTCGCCTGCCGGCTCGCCGTGCAGACGACCGGCGCCCGCGGGGGTGCCGCCTGGATCGGCGTCGAGCCCGAGCCGTTGGTCCTGCGCACCACCCGGGGGGCTCCCGCCACGCGCGAGCGCATCGCGCGCGCGCTGGCGCCGCTCGCCGCAAGGGCGGTGGAGCAAGGGCGCGTGGTGGCCCTGGACCAGGTCGCCCAAGAGCCGCGTCTCGGCCCCGAGGTGGCGGCCATGGTGCGTTGCGTCGCGGTGCTGCCGCTGATGGCCTACGGCCACGCGGCCGGGGCGCTGGCGATCTACGACCGCGCCGCCGCGCATCCGGCCGACGCCGCGCTCTTCGACGCCGCCGACCTGGCGTTCATGGCGGCGCTGGCCGACCTGCTGGCGTTGGCCCGCGACCAGGCGCAGCGCTGCGACGCGGTGCGGCACGCCGAGGCGCGCCAGCGCGAGCTGCAGCAGCAGGTGGCGCGCAGCGAGCGTCTCGCCGAGCTGGGGGAGCAGGCCGCGCGCGTCGCCCAGGAGGTGCGCAATCCGCTGGCCTCGATCAGCGCCTTCGCGCGCCGCGTGCATCGCGACCTGAGCCCGGACGATCCCCACCGCGACCACCTCGAGATCGTGGTCCGCGAGGCCGAGCGGTTGGAGCGGGTCGTGGGCGAGCAGCTGCAGTACGCCACCGTGCCGCCGCCGCGCCTCAAGCTCGAGAACTTGAACCGCGTGGTGCAGGAGGCGCTCAAGGCCGACGGCGAGCGACTGGTGCGCCGCCGCGTGCGCCTGCTCAAGAAGATCGACCACAACATGCCCGCGCTGCTGCTCGACGTGGAGCGGATGCGCCGGGTGGTGGCGAACGTGCTCGACCAGGCGCTCGAATCGGTCGCGGTGGGCGGGCGCATCCGCGTCGAGTCGCGCCTGAGCGGGGGCAACGCCATCGTCGACATCGCCAGCGACGGCCCGCACCAGCCGGGCGAGCTGATGGAGCTGCTGTTCGTCCCGTTCGCCCTGAGCCGGCGCGGCGGGCCCGGGGTGGGCCTGGCCCTCGCGCATCAGGTGCTCAAGGAGCACGGCGGCGAGCTGCGGGTGCGCAGCGAGGGCGAGTGGAGCCGCGTGTTCTCGATCACGGTGCCGGTGCCCCAGAACCAGGATCGCCGCCACCCCGGACTCGGCCGCCGGCGCGCCCGCGCCGACCGCCGCGAGCACCAGGCCGCCGAGTGAGCTGAGGGCCAAGCCCCTCCGAGCGCCCCGCCCGCCGTCGCGCGGGCGCGGCGCCTTCGCGCGCGCGGGAACGCCAGCGACCCCACGCGGTTGACGCTGCGCGAGAGGGCGTGATAGAGGTTGCCGCCGTTCCGGCTTCGGGGAGACCCGGCGCCGCCAACCTTGCGTGCGACCCTAGCTCAGTTGGTAGAGCACGTGACTGAAAATCACGGTGTCCCCGGTTCGATTCCGGGGGGTCGCACCATCTTTCTCGGCGCGACCGCCT
>VBPB01000149.1:10984-16264 GCA_005893365.1 Candidatus Eiseniibacteriota bacterium | reverse complement strand
CCGAGCTGGTTGTACCGCTGACTCACGAACATGGCCGCGAAGAAGCCCACCCCGAAGAGCCAATTGTCGAGGAACACCTTCAGGCTCGTGATGTAGCCGTACACCCGGAGCATCCAGGAGTAGACCTCGGGCGAACCCCGCTGCATGGAGACGGTCTTCATGATGCGGGAGCCGAAGTCGTGCTGCCCGGGGCCCTGGATACCGACCGGGGGCAGCAGCCACGTCACCGCCGCGCCCACCCCCAGCAACAGCACGGCACTCAGGATGTAACGCGCTCGGATCCGCCGGACACCCAACATCAGGAAGGCGGTCGCGGCCAGGACGCCGGCGCGAGACTGCGACAGCACCAGGGCCGTGATGCCGGCGGGCATCAGGAGGTAGTTCCAGAAGCGGGGCCGAGCCGGGTGATGGGCGAAGACGAGCGCCATCAGCAGCACGAAGTTCAGGCCCGCCTGGTTGGGATCCTCGGTCAGGTGCCCCGGCTGGTTGAGGATCCAGGTCATCCCCGGCCGCGTGGTGCCGATGGTGAGCCGGTCGGTGAGCATCACGCCGGCGAGCAGGAAGCCGCCGAGGACGGCCGCGCCGACCAGTTGGTTCATGCGCCGCTCCGATCGCAGCCACCAGAGCCCCAGTGGGAAGAGCAGCGCCCCTTCGATCGTGCGCACCAGGATCAAGGCGGAACTCAGCGCCGCTTCGGTCCCGATCCGGAAGATGACGGGGATGATCGACACGGCCGCCATGGAGTAATAGATGACGACCGCCTTGGCGAACCGGCGGGTCGCCTCCCGGATGCGGTCGTGACCCGGACCGACCTCCAGTGCCCGCGACTCATCCTGCGCCCGGCGCCGGAGCGTGCCCATCAGGGCGAAGGGGAACATGAACAGCAGGATGCAATCGAAGGCGTTGAGGTAGCGGTCGGGCGTCACGGCGACGACCGCGAAGGTGAAGCAGCACACCACCATGATCAGATAGCCGGCATAGACCTGGGAGAGGATCAGTGCGGCGACGATGGCGGTCAGGGCGATCACGAGGATCGGGATGCCGGAGAGGCCGGGATTCCCGAGCACCAGCGCGAAGGACAGGGAGAGGACGACCAGGAACCCGCCGGCCAGGAACTCCGCCGGGCGGTGGGTCGGCTTCACATCGGTCGTCATGGCTCGGGCGCGAAGCGGGACTCGACCGCCGGGGGCGCTGGATGCGTCTCGCGCGGCATCCGGCGGCGGACCGGCGGCCGCGTCCGGAACGTCGGGAGCGGTGAGCCGCTAGGCATGCTCGGGCATCCCGCGGAGCGTCCACCAGATCCAACCCAGCGCCCCCCCGAACGCCACGAGCATCGCGCCCAACACCATCACCCCGCGTCGCGGACGCGTCTTGAGATCCGGCGGACGCGCCTGGTCGAGCACCGTGACGGTCGGGATGTCGCGCATCTCGTCCAGCCGCGCCTGCTCGAGCTGCGCGGAGAGGAGCGAGAACACCTTGCGCTGGATGGCCGCGTCCAGCATCAGTCGCTGTCCCTCGTTCTTGATGTGCGGCATCTGTCCGAGCTCGCGATCGAACGCCTCGAGCTCCGCGTCGATCGAGCGGACCTCCGGGCTCTCCGGCGAGCTGAAGCTGGCCACGTAGGCGCGCCGCACCTGGAGCGCGATCCGCCGCCCCTCGATGTCCGCGACCCCGCGCATGGCGTTCTCATCGCCCGACATCAGCACGCCGTGTTGGAGCTCGTAGGCGGTGACCAGCGAATCCTGCCGCAGCATCCGCGTCTGCGCGTCGGCGATCTGGACCTCCAGGAACTGGCGCATGCGCTTGCCGCGCGTGTTGAGCACCTCGCGATTGAAGCGGTCGAGCTCGCCGAGCAGGAAGTTGGTCATCTCGGCGGCCTGCACCCTGCTGTGATCCTCGACGTGGACCACCACCACCCCCGAGGAGGCTGCCTTGACCGACATGTGGGTGTCCAGCGCCTTGAGGGTGGCATCGAGGTTCTTGCAGTCGTACCGGCGCTCGAGGTCGTACGTGCGGATGAGCGCCTCCTTGAGCCGGCGGCTCTGGAGGATCTCGACGATGAGGTCGGACGGGGTCGAGGTCGTGGAGAGGCCGACGCGGTTGAGGACGGACGACTCGATGAGGCCCGAGATGTTGCCCATGATGTCGCTGCCTTCGGTCGGCGGCAGCAGCCGGGCTTCCGCGGTGTACCAGGGCTTGAGCAGCAGCGCGACCACCGCCGTGACCACGCCGACGCCGAGGACGATGGAGGCCAGCCACACCCGGCGCTGCTGGACGGCGGCCAGAAAACGGGCGCTGGTGACCGCGTCGGGGCGCGGCATTGGCGTCGCGAGGCTCATTCGTGGAGAATCCGTCAACTCGCGCTCAGAATAGGGGGTCGGATGCGGGGAGGCGGGCGGGACCGGGGCCGGATGCGGGTGGGGGCTTCGCTGTGTCTGCTCGCATCGATTGAGGTTAACCTCCGGCTCGGCTCATGGTCAAGCATCTCGTGCCTCTCGCCGAAGCCCCGAGCGTGGACGATCGCCCCATGGAAGGCCGAGGAGGTGCGAGTGGAGCAGATCCGACCGCGTGTCGCGTCCCCCGGCGCGCCCGCCTCCGCGTGACCAGCCGCACCGCGCACCGATCCCATCCCCGGCCGGAGGGTGGGACCCCATGAATGTCCTGCAGGTGAGCATGCGGGACCTGATCGGCGAGCGTTTCAACGGCTACCGGCTCCACCTCTCGCTGCGCGAGCGCGGTCACGACGCCCGGATGCTCGTGCTCTACCGGGAGGGCCACGACCCTTCGGTGCAGGGCCACCCCCGGTGGGTGGGACCGCTCGAGCGCGGGCTGTACGCGGCCGAGCGCATCTCGAGCCTCCAGGGGCTGCTCTCGCCTATCGCGCTCACCTTCCCGATGCGCGACGGCTTCCGCCGCGCCGATCTGGTCCACTGGCACCTGGTCTATCCGCACTACATCAGCGTGCCGCTCATGCCGTTCCTCGCCGGACGGCGTCCGACGGTGTGGACGATCCATGACCCGTGGCCCACGACCGGGCACTGCGTCCACCCCTCCGAGTGCGAGCGCTGGCGCACGGGGTGCGGGAAGTGCCCGGACCTCAAGCGCAACTTCACCGTGTGGATGGATACGACGGCCCTGCTCTGGAAGGCGAAGCGCGCTGCGTTCCGCCGCATGGCGGTGACGTTGGTCGCCCCGTCGCGATGGATCGCGAGCCGCGCCGAGGCGAGCCCGCTCATCGCCCACTGGCCATGCCACGTCATCCCGCCGGGGCTCGACCTCGGCACCTGGTGCCTCCTCGACCGGGCCGACTGCCGGGGGCGCCTCGGCATCCCGCCCGAGGCGCGCGCCATCGCCTTCCGCATGCCGTCGGGCCAGAAGCAGCAGGTTTCGAAGGGCATCCCGTGGCTCAAGGAGGCGCTGCGCCGGCTCGGCACGGAACGCCCCATCCACCTCATCGTCTTCGAGGAGAAGGGGCACCTGGCGGAGTTCGAGGGGCGCTTCCGCATCCACGAACTCGGCTGGCTCACCGAGGTGCCCCGGATGGCCGAGGCCTACACCGCGGCCGATCTGTTCCTGATGCCGTCCGTCGCCGAGAACGCTCCGACCATGGCGCTCGAAGCGATGGCCTGCGGCACGCCGGTCATCGCGTCCGACACGACCGGGATGCCCGAGATGGTGCGCGCCCCCGTCGCGGGGCTCGTCGTCCCGCTCGGCGACGCCGAGGCGCTGGCCCAAGCCACCCAGCGGCTGCTGGATGACGACGGCCGGCGGGCAGCGATGGGCGCCGAGGCCCGCCGCATCGTCGAGGCGGAGCACGGGTACGACCGCTACGTGGACCGGCACCTGGCGCTCTACGAGAGCGTCCTGGCCCGGACCGCCGGGACACGCTGAGGGCGGACCCGCGCATGGACCGGACCTACCACTACCTGGGCGGTGACGAGCTGCACACCGGCATGTACGTATCGCTCCTCCGGCGCCTCGAGCGCGAGGACCTGGTGGTCGACCTGATCGCCCGCGTGCGCGTCTCCCCCAACCCGGTCACCCTGTGGCGGGCGTGGACCCATCGCCACCTGCTGGGACCCAATCCCATCGCGGCCCTTCGCGGCCAGATCCGCGGCGCGGTGCATCCGGTCCCCATCTGGGCCCCGTTCCCTGCCCTCTCGCTTCCGCTCGTGGAGCGGGTGCTGCGGGAGCCACGGCGGGAGGACCGCCGGATGGTCCTGCACACGAGACAGATCGTGATGGGGCGCCTCGCCCTGGCGCTGCGGCGCCGCCTGCCCGGGGTCCGCGTCATCTCCGAGATGGAGGGCGATCCGCTCGCGGAGCTCCAGTACATCCGCATCGGCGTCGACCGGCCCTCCCCGCTCACGCGCCTCCGTTGGGCCGCCGAGGATCGCTACTACACCCGCGAGGAGCGCCGGCTGGTACGGGAGAGCGACGCGGTCCTCTGCGTCTCGCAGAAGCTCAAGGACCTACTCATCCGCCGCTATGGGCTGGACCAGACCGACGCCCAGCGGCTCTCGGTCTTCCCCAGCGTCGGCGATCCCTCCACGTTCTTCTTCGATCCGGCGAAGCGCGCGGACCTGAGACAGGCGCTCGGGATCGACCGGCGCTTCGTGGTCGTCTACAGCGGGAATCTCAACGCACGCTGGCAGGTGCCCGACCGGCTGGTGGAGGTGTTCGGCCTCATCCGGCAGAACCGCCCCGACGCCTACTTCCTCATCCTGACGCCCGAGAAGGACCGCCCGCTCATCGCGACGCATCTCGAGGCGGCGCGGCTCTCGCCGGAGGACTACGGCATGCACAGCTGCCGCCACGACGACGTCGTCCGCTTTCTGTGCGCGGGCGACGTCGGGCTCCTGCTCCGCGACCGTCACTTGATGAACGAGGTGGCGGCCCCCGGGAAGTTCGCCGAGTACATGCTCACCGGGCTGCCCACGGTGATGACCGAGGGCATCGGCGACTTCTCGGAGCAGGTGCGCGACCAGCCGTTCGCCTGCGTCCTGCCGGGGCTCGACCGGCTGGAGGCATCGCAGGCGCGCATCCAGGCGTTCTGCCGCCGGCCGGTCTCCTTCGAAGCGCGCGCCGCGCAGGGCCGCTGGGCGGCCGAGCGTTTCTCCACCGAGCTGCGGATCCCGCAGCTCGCGGCGCTGTATCGGAGTCTCTAGCCCGCGCGCTTGCGGCGGCTCAACAGCTCCTCGTAGAGCCGGCGGACATCCCCCACCAGCCGCTCCGAACCGTAGTGGGCCATCACGCGCGCGCGGCCCTCCCGCCCCAGCA
>VBPB01000149.1:0-10900 GCA_005893365.1 Candidatus Eiseniibacteriota bacterium | reverse complement strand
CCGCCCACCGCGGTGGCAACCACCGGCCGGCCCGAGGCCATCGCCTCGATCAACGCCACCGGCGTCCCCTCGTTGAGCGAGGTGAGCGCCACGACGTCGAGGTCGGCGTAGACCGCGTCCAAGTCACGCCGCCAACCCAGGAAGTGCACCCGCCCGCCGAGGCCCATGGCCGCCACCGACCGCTCCAGCTCGGGCCTCAACTCGCCGTCGCCGACGATCACGAAGTCGGTGTCGGCGCGCGCGTCCGCCACCCGTCGCGCCATCTCGAGGAACATCGCGTGGTGCTTGATCGGCACCAGCCGGCCGACGATCCCCACCAGCCGCCGGTCTTGGCCGAGCCCGAGCGCCCCCCGGATGGCGCCGCGCTTGGTCTCGGCGGCCGCGAACGGGCGCAGGTCGAAGCCGAGCGGGATGACCGAACAGCGCTCGCGCGCGACGATGTGGAACACGTCGCACAGGTCGTCGCGCTGGAGCTCGCTGATGGCGACGATGCGGCGGGTGATCGCGGCCAGCGCGCGCTCGATCACCAGGAACACGCGGGTCTTGAGCGGGCTGAAGTAGCCGCGGAAGACGTGCCCGTGGAAGGTGTGGACCCGGATCGGCACCCCTGCCACCAGGGCGGCGAGCCGGCCGACGGCGCCGGCCTTGGCGGTGTGGGTGTGGACGATGTGGGGCCGGAACGAGCGGATCAGGCCCACCAGGCGCTGGAAGGCGACCAGGTCGTCGCGCCAGGAGAGCTCGCGCCCCAGCTCGGGGACGAACGTGGGCTCGACGCCGAGCTGGCGCGCGTAGTAGCTCATGTCGCCCTCCTGCTCGTCGGGCGTACCGGTGACCAGGAGCGAGCGGAACCGCCCGTCGTTGAGCCCGGCGGTCAGCAGGACCGTGTGGATCGCGGGCCCGCCCACGTTGAGCCGGGCGATGATGCGCAGGACCCTGATCGTCTCCGCTGCCGGGCCCGCGGCCGCGTCGGGCTCAGGCGGCGCCATCGCCGCGCAGCCATTCGATGGTCCGCTTCACGCCCTCCTCCATGCCGACGGCCGGCTGGTAGCGCAGCAGCGTCTGGGCCTTGCGGATGTCGGCCTGCGAATGGAGGACGTCCCCGGCCCGGGGCTCGTCGTAGATCGGGGCCAGGTCCTTGCCGAGGTTGGCGCAGATCAGCTTCACCAGCCGGTTGAGCGTGACCCGCTCGCCGCAGGCGACGTTGATGGTCTCGCCGGCGACCCCTGGGGCGGTGCAGGCGAGCAGGCTGGCCTCGACCGCGTTCTGCACGTAGGTGAAGTCGCGCGAGTGCTCGCCGTCGCCGAAGATGCGCGGCCGCTGGTCGGCGAGCAGCGACTGGATGAAGCGCGGGATGACCGCCGAGTACTGGGACGAGGGGTCCTGGCGCGGACCGAAGACGTTGAAGTAGCGGAGCGACACCGTCTCGAGACCGTAGACCCGCGTGAACACGCGGCAGTAGAGCTCGCCGGCCAGCTTGTTGACGGCGTAGGGCGAGAGCGGATCGGACGGCATGGTCTCCACCTTGGGGAGCGTGGCGGAGTTGCCGTAGGCCGAGGAGGAGGCGGCGTAGACCACGCGCTTGACCTTGGCGTCGCGGGCGGCGATCAACACGTTGAGCGTGCCGTGCACGTTGGTGTCGTTGCTCTCGATCGGCGTGCGCACCGACCGGGCCACCGAGGGCAGCGCGGCGAGGTGGATGACGTAGTCCGCGCCGGCCACCGCCTCCTGCACGTTGTTGAGGTAGCGGATGTCGCCCTCGATCACCTCGACCCGGCCCTCGAGCGGCACCAGGTGCTCGCGCTTGCCGGTGGCGAAGTTGTCGAGGATGCGGACCTTCTCGCCGCGATCCAGCAGGTTGCGCACGACGTGGGAGCCGATGAACCCCGCCCCTCCGGTGATCAGGTAGATCATGTTCGCGAGCCTTTCCTTTCGTGGGATCGCGCCGCTCTGCTGCGGCGCGGCGCCGACCGCCTCAACTGGCGCGGGCGACGGCTTCCAGCTCTCCGTCGGATCCTTCCGCCATCGGCTTCCAGAGACTCCCGTCCTCCAGCATGCGCAGCCACAATTCGAGATTCATCAGCGTCCACAGGCGCTGCCCGTGGGCGGCGGTGCCGCGTGCGTGCTCGTCGAACACGCGCCCGACCGCCTCGGGTTCCAGGTAGGCCCTGAGCCGGCTGTCGGGCTCGAGTAGCAGCTCGCGCGCGGTGTCCTTGAGCTCGTGGCGGAACCAGCGATCCACCGGCACGCCGAACCCGTGCTTGCGGCGGTGGAGCAGCTCGGGCGGCACCAGGTCCCGGAAGGCCCGCTTGAGCACATACTTGAGCTGGCCGCCCCGGATCTTGAGTCCCGGCGGCAGGGTCGCGGCGAACTCCACCAGGGCCGTGTCGAGCATGGGCGAGCGCGACTCGAGCGAGTTCGCCATGCTCATCCGGTCCACCTTGACGTGCAGGTCATCGGGCAGGTAGGTCGAGAAGTTGACCTCCAGCAGCTGGTCCAGCAACGCGCGGTGCCCGTTGCCGGCGTAGGCGGCCCGGATCGCGGCGTAGACCCCCGCCACGCCGTCCGCGGCGGCCACTTCGGGCTTGAGCAGGGCGGCCGCGGCCCCGGTGCCGAAGATGCTGGTCCAGTCGAGATAGCGGTCGAGCGGCGGCTCGCCGCTGCGCGCCACGAAGCGCTCGAGCCGGCGCCGGACGCCGAAGTAGCCGTGGTCGCGCGGCAGCGCGCGGGCGATCGCCCCGCCGATCCCGCCGACGAATCCGGGCATGCGCGCCGCCCACAGGGCGGCCCAGAAGCGCTCGTAGCCGCCGAAGACCTCGTCGCCGCCGTCGCCGTTCAGCACCACCGTCACGTGCTGGCGCGCCAGGCGCGAGACCTGGAAGGTCGGGATCGCCGAGGAGTCGCCGTAGGGCTGGTCGTGGTGCCACAGCAGGCGGCGCATCAGGCTCATCGCGTCGGTGCGCACCACGAACTCGGTGTGCTGGGTGCCGAACGCCCGCGCCGCGATCGCGGCGTAGCGGCGCTCGTCGTAGGTCGGCTCGTCGCTGAAGCCGACCGTGAACGTGCGCACCGGCACGCGCATGAGCCGCGACATGATGCCTACGACGATGGTCGAATCGAGCCCGCCGCTCAGCAGGGCGCCCAGCGGCACGTCGCTCAGCAGCCGCCGCTCGACCGCCTGCGTCAGCAGCTCCCGCACGCGCCGCGCCGCCTCGTCGGCCGGGATGCACTCGGTCTCGGGCGTGATCCCGCGCCGCAGCGTCCAGTAGCGGGTCGGGCCGCGCACGGCACCCCCCTCGACCGCGAGCATGCAGCCGGGCGGGAGCTGCTGGATGCCCTTATAGAGGGTCTCGGGGGCGCGCACGTATCCGAACAGGAGGTATTCGCCGAGCCGCTCGGGGTTGGGCTCGTGCCGGACCCACGGACAGGCGAGCAGCGCCTTGATCTCGGAGCCGAACGCGAACGACCGGCCGTCGAAGGCGTGATAGAGCGGCTTCTTGCCCGAGCGGTCGCGCGCGAGCAGCAGGCGGCGCTTCCGCCCGTCCCAGATCGCCAGCGCGAACATGCCGTCCAGGCGCGCGATCGCGTCGTCGCCGAACTCCTCGTAGGCGTGGACGATGGTCTCGGTGTCCGAGTGCGAGCGGAAGCGGTGGCCGCGGCGCTCGAGCGCCTCGCGCAGGCCCAAGAAGTTGTAGATCTCGCCGTTGAAGGTGACCCACACCGTGCCGTCCTCGTTGGCGAGCGGCTGACGGGCGGCGTCGGAGAGGTCGATGATCTTGAGCCGGCGATGGCCCAGGTAGACCGACGGCGGCGGTTGGCCGGGCACCTCCAGGTGACCCTCGCCCTCGGGGCCGCGGTGGCGGAGCAGCTCGGTCATGCGCGCGCCGAGGCCCGCGTCGACCGGGTCACCCTCGACGTGGAGGAATCCGCAGATGCCGCACATCGGTCGTTACTCCTGGTCCGGCCCAGGCGGGCGCGTGCTGGGGCGTGAGGCGCGGTCGATGGGATTCTACCCGGTATCGGCGCGCGCGCGCCATTCCTCCAGGACGTCGCCCAGGGTCTGATCGAGCGAGCGCACCGGCGACCAGCCGGTGTCACGCCGCATCCGGGTCGGGTCCCCGACCAGGTACGGCACGTCGGCGGGACGGACCCGCGCCGGGTCCACCTCGATGCGCACCGGCAGACGCGCCTGCTCGCACAGCCGCCCCACCACCGCGGCGAGCGGCATGCCCTCGCCACGGCAGACGTTGTAGGCGGTCCCGGTCCGGCCGCGCTCGAGCAGCGCGAGGTAGGCCGCGACCACGTCGCGCACGTCGGTCAGGTCGCGCGTCACCATGAGATTCCCGACCCGCACCACCGGCTCCAACCGCCCGGCCTCGATCTCGGCGATCTGCCGCGCCACGGTCGGCACCACGAAGCGATCGGTCTGCCCGGGCCCGATGTGCGCGAAGGAGCGCGTGCGCGCCACGTCGAGGCCGAACACCCGCGCGTAGGCCTCCGCCCCCGCGTCGGCCGCCGCCTTGGAGAGCGCGTAGGGGCTCACCGGCCGGAACGGGGCGTCCTCGGCGACGCGCGAGCCCTCGGGCTGGGGGCCATAGACCTCGCTGGTGCCCACCACCAGCACGCGCGCCTTCGGGACCGCGCGCCGCACCGCCTCGAGCAGGTTCCAGGTCCCCTGCGTGTTGACGCGGTAGGTCTCGACCGGATGGTCGAACGAGAACGCCGCACTGCTCTGGCCGGCCAGGTGGACGATGGCGTCGGGCTGTGCGGCCGCCAGGGCGTCGGCCAGGGCCTCGGGCTCGCGCACGTCGGCGATCCATTCGCCGGCGAGGCGCGCCTGGAGCGCCGCGGGGGCCGGCGCCTCGCCGAGGCCCAGGGCGAGCCGGCCGTCGGCGGCGATGCGGTCGACCAGATGGGCGCCCACGAACCCCGAGACGCCGGTGATCAGGATGCGGGTGGGGCCCACCGCCTCACGGCGCGCGCCTCAGCGGCTGCGCCAGTACTCCAGCATGTCCTTCAGCGTCTGCTCGAAGGGGATGGTGGGCTGCCATCCGGTCGCCTGGACGAACTTGGTGTTGTCGCCGAGCAGGATCGGGACGTCGCTCGGGCGCAGGCGCGCCGGGTCCTGGCGCACCTCGATCTTGGCCGAGGTCATCCCCAGCAGATGGTCGAGCAGCTTGCGGATGGTCCACGCCCGGCCGCTGCAGATGTTGTACGCCTCGCCCGGCGCGCACTTCTCGAGCGCCAGCCAGTAGGCGCGCACCATGTCGCGCACGTCGGTGAAGTCGCGCTGCGCCTCGAGATTGCCGACGCTCAGCACCGGGGGCTTCAACCCCTTCTCGATGTCGGCGATCTGCTTGGCGAAGTCCGACGCCACGAACACCGGCCCGCGCCGCGGCCCCTCGTGGTTGAAGCCCCGGGTGCGGACGTTGTCCACCTGCCAGGACATCCAGTACTGGTAGCCGAGCATGTCCTGCGCGACCTTGCTCACGGCGTAGGGCGAGAGCGGGCGCAGCGGATTGGCCTCGCGGATCGGCACCTCGTCGGGGAACACCATCCCGTATTCCTCGCTCGAGCAGGCGAGCTGGATCCGGCATTTTAGGTTCACCCGCCGCACCGCCTCGAAGATGTTGAGCTGGCCCAAGACGTTGGTGGTGAGCGACTCGGTCGGGGCGCTCCACGAGGTGGGCACGAACGACTGGGCCGCCAGGTGGAAGATCCAGTCGGGCCGCAGGCGCTCGAGCGTGTCGCGCGTCGAGGAGGCGTCGCGCAGGTCGCACTCGACGATCGTCACCGTGTCCGGGAAGTGCTCGATGTTCTCGGTGCGGCTGCGCCAGCGCCGGGTGCCGAAGATCTCGCAGTCGCCGCGGGTCAGCAGGTAGTCCACCAGGTGGCTGCCGGCGAATCCGGTGACCCCGGTCACGAGCACGCGGCGCATGGACGCTCCTCCGGACGGACGGTGGTGGCGGGAAGGGTCGCCTACCGTAAGCGGTGCGTCGGGCCGGGGTCAAACGGATGGGCGCGAGCGCACGCTCGGAGCGCGCGGGAGTCGCAGGCCCCGGGCTAATCCTAGTTGCCGGCGACCTTGAAGTTCATCGGCCGCCACTCGGGCGGCGTCGTCCGCTCCGCCGCGGTCGGCCACTGCGGCCGGTCCGGGAGCGCCGGCTCCAGCGCCGCCTCGAGCGCCAGCGCCCAGTCGGCGGCGTCGAGCGACGGCTTGTCGAGCTCGCGGGCGAGATCGCCCCACGCGCGCCGCGCGGCGTCACGGTACTTGGTGTCGCCGGTGAGCGTAGTCAGCTCGCACAGGAAGCGGGCGGCACGGGCGTTGTCCGCCGAGGAGCGGCCGGACCGCTTGGCGGTCCCCTTGCCCGTCGGCTCCCAGCGCGCGCTGAAGCCCCCGCGCTCGGGGTCCTGGAAGCGCGTCACCAGGAGATCGCCCAGCATGCGGGCGTGGTCCTGGTCGGCGCGGCCATCCATCAGCCGGGCGGCGAGGACGAGCGCGCGGCCCACCTCGACCTGGTCGACGAGTTGTGGCGGCGCGAGCACCTCGCCGAACATGCCCCGTCGCACCAGACCGATGTCGGGCATCCAGCACTGCTGCCACACCCGGTCGAGGCTCCGGAAGCCGAAGTTGCGCCGCATCGTGTCGCGCGTGGCGGCCGCCCACCCCAACCAGGCGTGGATGGCGAGGCCGTTGGCGTCCGGGACCAGTTCGAGATCGGTGCCCTGCCCGGCGAGGAATCCGCCGCGCCCATCGAGCAGCGCCCGGTCGAAGAAGTCCACGACGCGGGCGGCGTCCCGCTGGTAGCCCGCCGCCTCGGTGAGGTGCCAGGCGTCGTTCAGGTTCTCGAGCCGCCGGGCATTGACCGACGCGGACTTCTGCGCGTGGGCATCGGTCGGCTCGTCGTTGCCGCCGCCGGCCACGAACCCTCCGGTCAGCGTGTCGCGGAGGCAGCGGGACCAGGCGATGGTGGCCAGTGCCTGATCACGCCACGCCTCGGAGCCCGCCTGCCGGCCGCGGAGCAACCCCAGCTCGACCGCCGCGTCGCTCGGGACATGGGACCTGGCGACGAAGCCGCCGCGGGCGCTGTCGAAGGCCGCCGCCACCTGCTGGCACGCGCGGTCGTACAGAGCGCGGTCATCCGCCGGTGGCGATGCCGCAGTCAGGGCGAGACAGATGGCGAGCAGATGCACGCGTGTCCTCCGTCGGGAATAGGTCCGATGGGGAGGTATCGGCGGCCCGGGGGGCTCTCATGAGCCCGCGATTCGGCGGGACGGGCATCCCGCGGCAGGGCATGGGCTTGGCGGGGACGCCCGCGTCAACCGCGGGTCAGGACCCCAGCACTCCCTTGACCACCAGCAGGGCGATGAGGACCCCCATCAGACTCTCTCCGGCGATGATGCCCGAGGAGACCGGCACCACGTACTCTTCGGCCAGCTTCGGCTTCGCCTTGTGCAGCATGAGTGCCGCGAGGGCGCCGATGAACATCGAGACCGAGTAGTAGCCGGTGATGGTGAAGGCGAGCCCGAGCCCGGTCGCGGAGGGGATGAACTTCTTCTGCTTGGGGAACGCCAGCTCGAGCAGCGGGATGAGGATGCCCACCGCCGCGCCGATGGCCAGCCCGATGCGCGCGGTGGGATGGAGCGCCGAGACGCCCTTGGCGAGCAGCTCGGCGACGCCGCGCCAGACCTGGGCCGCGGGCGCCGGCCACTGGTCGGTCCCCAGCACCGAGGCGTTGGGCACCAGGATGAAGAACACTGGCACCACCACCACCGCCCCGGCCAGCACGCCGAAGAACTGGGCGATGAACTGTTGCCGCGGCTGGGCCCCCAGCAGGTAGCCGCTCTTCAAGTCGGTGAGCAGGTCGCCGGCGTGGCTGCACGCGCCGGCGGTGATGTTGGCGGTCATGAGGTTGGTGGTGATGTTCCCGGGGGCCAACGCCCCGAAGGTGAGCTGCGTCACCTTGCTGAGCGGTCCGGTCGGCGTGATGTCGGTCTCGCCGGTCGCGCGCGAGGCGACCACCACCAGCAGGAAGGTCATGAGGACGGCGAGGACCCCCATCCACCAGTGGATGTGGAAGAAGTGGTGGCCCATCCAGATCGACGCCGCCCCCAGCACGGCGTAGCCGCCGATGAACCACGAGCCCGGCACCTCGATCTGCTCCATCGGGTCCGCCTTGTCGTCGTGACGCGGCTGGAACATGGCGGTGATGGTGCTGAAGGCCCGCACCACCGACTTCCACTGCACGATGAACAGCAGCAGTCCCGAGGTGAACATCATCGGGACGCCGATCCAGAGGCTCCAGGTCGAGATGCGCCGGAACGCCCCCGCCCCGGTCTCGGGGATGACGCCGGCCGAGAGCATGATCGGCACCAGCACCGCGTAGTTGAGCACCGTGCCCAGCATCAGGCTCCACGCCTGCCGGAATCCCATGATGGCGCCCGCGGCGACGAACAGCAGCGAGCCCTCGAACGAGAGTGTCAGGTCCTGCTGCAGCCGGTACTTGCCGATCCGCCAGTCCATCGGCAGCCAGTTGCCGGGCACGTGCGGGTACTGGATCCACGAGAGCGGTGTCGCGAGCCAGCGGGGCAGCGACTCGCCGGGGGCGACCCGCGCCCAGCCGAAGCCGCGGCCCCACTCGGAGACCTTGATCCACTTGGCGTCCGCGTCGCGGAACCAGGTGAGGAGTGATCCGAACAGCAGGGCGAGGCCCAGCGAGCGCGCCTGACGGTTGGCCGCCGCACCCCCCGTCCCGTGCAGCGTGCGCATGGTGGTCGCCGCGGCGATGCCGCTCGGGAAGCGCAGCTGCTCGATGTTGATCATCTGGCGCTTGGCCGGCACGGCCAGGAACACGCCCAGCCAGGAGATGATCAGGATCCACGCCATCAGCACCCACATGCCCGGCACCGCGGCCGGGTTGAGCATCATGAGCGCCGGGATGGCGTTGACCAGGCCCGCCCCGGTCATATAGCCGCCGGCCGAGGCGGCCGACTGCATGGCGTTGTTCTCGAGGATGCTGAACGGCGGGAACAGCTTGGGCAGGACCCGGTGGAGCGTGGCGAAGATGGCGAAGGCCAGGATGCAGGAGGTGATCGCCACCCCCAGCCCCCAGCCCGCCTTGAGCCCGACATAGATGTTGGAGACCGACATGAACCCGCCGAGCAGCATGCCCATGATGAGGGCGCGCGGCGTCAGCTGCTTCATCTTGTCGCCCTGGTAGACGTTCTCGAACCAGTGGCGCTCGATCTCTTCAGGCGTTTGCGGGGTCTCGACGGCGGGAATGGTCTCGGTGGCCACGGCCAGACCTCATCATGCTCGGTGAAGGCATCGCGACGGGGGGTCGCGATGGAACGAGGCAGCGTGGCCGACGGGGGGGCCCGACTCAAGGGGAATCTGCGCGGAGACCGCGGCGGGTCGCAGCCGCGAGGGTCGCGAGGAGCCGCACCGCCGGCGGCTCGCCGCCGCGCCCCGACTACTTCTTCGCGTAGGTGCCCACCTGCTCGGCGTGGGCCAGGATGTGCCCCTGCATGGCCCGTGTCACCATGCCCTTGTCGGCGCCCGTGATCGCGAGCGTGGTGTCGAGCGCGTAGAGCTTGAAGAAGTAGCGATGCCGGCCGATGGGCGGGCACGGGCCGCGCCAGCCCGGCTGCTTCCAGTCGTTGAGCCCCTCGCGCGTGCCGGCGGGCAGCGTCTTGGTGGTCGCGTGCTCGGCCAGCCCGGTCGCCGAGGGCGGCAGGTCGTAGAGCACCCAGTGCACCCAGGTCATCTTGGGCGCCGCCGGGTCGGGCGCGTCCGGGTCGTCGACGATCAGGACGAGACTGCGCGTGCCGGCCGGGATGCCGGTCCAGGCGAGCGGAGGCGAGACATCCTCGCCGTCGCAGGTGTGGCGCGCCGGGATCGCACCGTTGGGCTTGAAGGCCGATGAACTGATGCGGAGCGACATGGAGACCTCCTTGGCCGGCGTGGGCGTCGGGCGCACGATCTGGCGCGGCGGCACGCGCTGCGGCAGCGGGCGCTTCTGATCCAGCACCGGCACCGGGTCGAGGACCATGCGGGCCGCGGCCGGCTCGCCGCCGAAGCGCAGCGTCTGACGCCGCGGCGCGAATCCCAACGCCATCACCGAGACCGGGTGCTCGCCCACCGGCGCCTCGAGGCAGAAGTGTCCGCCTTGGTCGGTGGCGGTGACGCGACCCAGGTCGGTGAGCATCACCTGGGCACGCACGATCGGACGCTCCATCGCGTCCAGCACCACGCCGCACGCGCGCGCCTCGCCCGTCGCCGGAGGCTCCAGATCCGCCTGACCTCGAGCACCCGGGGCCGCGCCCGCCGGCGCCGACGAGGCGAGCGGGGCCTCCAGGGCCTGAGGCTTGGCCGCGGGCGGGGCCGACTGCGTCTCGCCGAGGGCCGCGCTCGCGGGCTTCCGTCCGCCGCGCAAGGTGGCACTACTCGTCTCGCGCTCGAGCGCATCGCGCAGCGGCTCGGCGGCGAGCTTCTTGCGCGCCTTCGACAACTCGTCGGTGGTCGTGACGGAGGGATGCGCCGGCGGCGTGACGGGCGTGCGCACCGGCACCTCCTCGCCCGCCGCGTTGCGTCTCACCTCGACGGCGCGCCCCGGCGCCGCCGTGCCCGGAGCCGGCGCCGCGGGTGCTGCAGCGAAGGCTTTGCGCTCGTTGGCGGCACCCGCGGGGGCGGACGGCGGGACGATCGCCGCGCGCTCGCGCTTGCCGCCCACGGACGGTGCCGCGAACTTGTCCTTCTCCTCGGCGCGCGTCGAGGCGGACGGCTGATCGGCGCGGGATTGGAGTCGTCCCACATCGTTCGCGGTCGGGCCGGAGGCGGCACCCTCCCGCCGCGTGCGCGCGGCGTCGTCATCGCGGGGCGGGGCGGCGAAGTCCTGCTCGA
>VBPB01000148.1:19652-24053 GCA_005893365.1 Candidatus Eiseniibacteriota bacterium | reverse complement strand
GGCGTGGCGACCGCCGGGATCTTCCTCCCCGCGTTCGTGTTCGTGGCGGCGAGCGGCCCGCTCGTGCCGCGCCTGCGCCGCTCCCCCGCGGCCGGCGCCTTCCTCGACGGGGTCAACGTCGCCTCGCTGGCGCTCATGGCCGCGGTCACCTGGCACCTGGGACGCACCGCGATCGTGGACCCGATCACGGTCCTGCTGTTCATCGCGGGGGCGATCGCCCTGCTCCGCTACCGGGTGAGTCCGCTCTGGCTCGTCCTGGCCGGCGCCCTGGCGGGCGCGCTGTTCGGCCATCCCCACTAGCACGGCCTCGCCGGAATAGGCTTTGACCCGACCGCCCCGGCATTGCATGGTTCGCACGCGCCGCGCCCCCATCCCGGGGCGCTCACCTGGACTCCATGGAGGGGGGTCATGTCGCGATCCGATCCCTGTCGCACCGCATGCCGGGTGGCGCTGCTCGTGTCCGCCGCCATCGTCGGCTGCGGGCGCGCGCGCGCGCCCGCGCCGCTTAAGCCCGCCGAGACGTTCACGTGGGTCGCTCAGCCCATCGCGTTCTCGCCTCCGCCGCACGGGTGGGAGCGCCAGGGCGACAACGGCGGCGGGATGCTCGGCGTGCGCTTCATCCTGACCGGCGGCGGCGGCCAGTGCATCAGCGTCGGCGCCTACCGGCTGCTGGCCGAGCGCGACCGGCGCTTCGCGCTCGCACGCCTCATCTCCCGCCGCGATTCCCTCTCCCGGCGGGAGTTCCTGGAGCAACTCTCGCTCGCCCGGCCGCGCACGGAGGACCCGATCTCCGACCGCGAGGCCGCGACCGCGCGGCAGATCGACGCCGCGCTCGATCGGGCGATGTCGGATTACCTGTCCGAGCGTCCCGGCTTCGTCACCTACGATCTCGAGGCGGCGCTCAAGGCGGCCTCGGCCTACGAACCGACGCTGGCCGAGATCCTCCCGCACGTGCGGCTGCGGCCGGAACGGATGCAGGAGCCCGAGCGCTGGCGGATCGCCTACGAGCGCGACACGGTCTGGGCCGGCCAGCCGGCCTTCGCCAGCGACGACACGCTGATCACGCCGGAGCGGCCCCTGCTCTACCGCGAGATCTTCTGGGTGGTGCACGGGTGCGCGTTCAAGGCCGTCTATCAGGGCATGCCCGAGAACCTCCCGACCTTCCACCGGCTGGTGGACTCGATCCGGTTCCCCGAGGAGGCCGATGCCGCGCCCAAGTGACCGAGCGTGGGGCCTCGTCGTCGCCCTGGGCCTCCTGGCCGGACCGGCGTGTTCGAGCCGCGTCGAGAGGCAGGTCGTCGACGTCGGGCGCCATCGCGTCCGCTTCGTGTGTCCCGCGGGCTGGGAGCACCTCGATCACGGCCGCCAGCAGCTCTTCCGTCGCGGCGAGTCGCAGCTATCGCTTACGGACCTGGGTCCGGCGACGCCGGCGGCCATGGTCGAGGAGCTCGCGGCGGCAGAGCGCCTCTGGCGCGACGGGCGGCGCCGGGACGCCTTCGAGCGCGTCCGCGAGCTCCGCGCCCCGGCCCTGCGCTTCGCCCCCTCCCGGCAGCGCGCGGACTTCTGGAAGCCCTGGACCGACGTGACCTATGTCCCCGAGGCCGCGGACAGCGCCGCGATCGGACCGGCCTTCGCGGCCCTGATCGAGGGTACCAAGGTCTTCGCCGAGGTCACCCCTGAGCACATGGTCGAGTACGTGGTCATCCTCGCCTCAGACGGTCGTGGCCGGGAGATCGCGCACCGCGAGCGCAGGACGATCCACGGCGCCCCGTGGATCGAGGTCGAGACCTGGGATCGCGTGAGCCACCTCGGCCGCTCGCGCGTGGCGTTCGTCGTGGATCGCGGCTACCTGTTGGCGCTCGCGATCGATTGGGGGCGGTTCGAGCGGACCGGCCCCGTCTTCGAGGCCGTGCTGGCGTCGCTGGAGGTGACGGCCGACCCGCCGCGCTGACCGGCGGTCAGCGCGCGTAGCGCAGGATCACTTGAGGTCGCCGGCGGGCGCGCTCGCCCGCGGCCCAGGCGTGGTCGCGATCCAGCACGAACAGGGCCTGGAGGTTCTCCCCGGGCTCGACGTGCTCGACCGCCCACGACGCGCCGCCGTCGTCGGTGCGCAACACCACCGACTCGGCGACGTCGGGGTAGGAGCCCACCGCCCAGCCATGGTCCGCGTCGGCGAACCGGATCGCCCAGACCGTCAGCCGATCCGGCTCGGTCTCGAGCTCGGGCACGACCTCGCGGGGGCGCCGCGGCTCGCCCTTCGGGATCACGCGGACGATGGGAACGCCCTGCGCCTGCGGCACCCAGGTCGCGCCGCCGTCCGCGGTGTGGAAGATGGCCCCCCGCTCGCCCACGACCCAGCCGTGCTGGTCGTCGCTGAACGTGATGTCGCGGAGCGTCGGATGCTCGCCGGCCCGGAGCGGCAGGGCGACGCGGGTCCAGGTCCTGCCGCCATCGTCCGATCGCTGCAGCAGGCCGCTGTGGCTCGCGAGCCAGCCATGCGTCGCGTCCAGGAAGTGGATCGCGTTGGCGGACAGGTAGCCGTTCTCCGCCGTGCTGTGGGTCAGCGTGCGCCAGGTCTCGCCGCCGTCCTCGGTCCGGACGATGGCCGCGCCGGCGGCCCAGCCGTTGCGCGCGTCGATGAACTGGAGATCGTAGAGATCGCCCTGGCTGAGACCCGGGCGCCGGCCGGGACGCCAGCTCTCGCCGCCGTCGTCGGTCACGAGGATGCGCTCGCCCGCGGTCACGCGACCGGTGAGCGAGTCGCGGAACTGGACGCGGGCGAGGCCGTCCCCCTTCCCGCCACCGAACACGACCCCGCTCGTGAACCGCCAGGTGCGGCCCCCATCACGGGTCCGGCCGACGACGCCCCCGTCGATCGCCCAGCCGCCCCCGGTGACCCAGCCGTTGAGCGAGTCGGTGAACCACAGGCCGCGGAAGTCGGCGTCGGTCGGGACCTGGACCGTCTGCCATGGATCGGGCGCTCGGCGGGGCGCGCAGCCCACAAGGAGGAGCGCGCCCAGCACCACCATCGCCCCCGCCGCGCGCGGGATCGGGTGGGACCTCCCGACACGGGGAGGACCATGGGACCACCGGTAGCGTGGCATCCGCGACAATGTGTCACAAGGAACGGGGCCGCGCATCCACGCCGGGGACCCAGCCGCAATCGGCGTTCCCGGACCGAGGCGCCGGCGTGGGGAGTGCCTCGGTGTCCTGCTCGCCCCGTCGTGTGACGCCGCGCGAGACGGGTGGTAGCCTGCCGCGGACATCGCCCCCGACCAACGCCACCGCCTCGCGCCCAGGAGTGCTTCCATGATGCCGCAAGTCCCTAGGCACGCGCGGACCGACGCGCGGGCCGCCGCTGCCCGCCCCCGCTTCGCCTCCCGCTTCGCGGTGCTCCCGATGGCCGCCGTCCTGATCGCCGGGCTCGCTTTGGCGACCCCGCGAGCGAGCGCCACGCCGGCGCTGACGGATACCGCCGCCAGCACGCTCGCCCACTGGAACGTCTCCCGGCCGCCGGGGCCGCATCACGACGCGGCGATCGATGTCACCGAGGGCACGTGGATGAGCGTGGACGTGTCGCCCGACGGCAAGACCGTCGTGTTCGACCTGCTCGGCGATCTCTACACCATGCCGAACACCGGCGGTGAGGCGACCGCGATCACGCAGGGCGTGGCGTGGGACGAGCAGCCGCGCTTCTCTCCCGACGGCAGGCGGATCGCGTTCACGTCCGACCGGGCCGGCGGCGACAACATCTGGATCGTGGACCGCGACGGCGGCCATCCGACCCAGGTGACCAAGGAGACCTTCCGGCTCCTCAACTCGCCGTCGTGGAGCCCGGACGGCGACTTCATCGTCGCCCGCAAGCACTTCACCTCGACGCGCTCGGCGGGCGCGGGCGAGATGTGGCTCTACCACCGCACCGGCGGGTCGGGTGTCCCGATGACCAAGAAGACCAGCGAGCAGAAGGACACCGGCGAGCCGGTGTTCTCGCCCGATGGCCGCTACCTCTATTACTCCTACGACGCGACGCCGGGCGAGGCCTTCAACTACAACAAGGATCCCAACCCGGGGATCTACGCCATCAACCGGCTCGATCGCGTGAGCGGCGAGACCGAGGGGCTCACCGGCGGGGCCGGCGGCGCGTGCCGCCCCACCCCCTCGCCCGACGGCAAGTCGCTGGCCTTCGTCCGCCGCGTGCGCTATCAGAGCACGCTGTTCGTGCGCGACCTCGCCTCGGGCGCCGAGCGGCCGGTCTGGTCGGGGCTCGATCGCGACATGCAGGAGACCTGGGCGATCCACGGCGTCTACCCGTCGATGGCGTGGACGCCCGATGGGGCCTCGATCGTGCTCTGGGCCGGGGGCCACCTCCAGCAGGTGAAGGTGGCGACGGGCGAGGCCCAC
>VBPB01000148.1:10280-19578 GCA_005893365.1 Candidatus Eiseniibacteriota bacterium | reverse complement strand
GTCTACCAGACGCTCGGGCACCTCTACGTGCGCGACCTGCCGAACGGCACGCCGCGGCGGCTGACGGCTCAGAACGACCACGCCGAGTTCTATCCCGCCTGGTCGCGCGACGGGCGGTGGATCGTCTACGTCACCTGGGACGACTCGCTGCTGGGCAGCGTGCGGGTGGCCCCCGCCGCCGGCGGGGCCGGGCGCACGCTCACGACCCAGCCGGGCCACTACGTCGAGCCGGCGTTCTCGCCCGACGGCCGCACCGTCATCTACCGCAAGTCGAGCGACGGCTACCTGCGCTCGCCGCTCTGGTCGAGCCAGCCGGGCATCTACGCCGTCCGCGTGGGCGGCGGCGCGCCGAAGCGGATCTCACGTGAGGGGGCGCAGCCCCAGTTCGGAGCGGCCAGCGACCGCGTGTACCTCTTCAACGTCGCCGGCGCCGACGAGGACGACCGCACGCTGTTCAGCATCACGCTGGACGGCACCGACAAGCACGTCTTCCTGCACGGCGGCTACCTCACCGAGCTGGCGGTGTCGCCGGACGAGCGCTGGGTGGCGTTCACGCAGGACTGGAACGCCTACCTGGCGCCGCTGGTCCGCGCCGGGCAGACGGTCGAGATCGGCAAGGACATGCAGTCGCTGCCGATCCGGCGCGTCGCCCGCGACGCCGGCGCCAACCTGAGCTGGTCGGGCGACAGCCGCACCCTCCACTGGTCGCTGGGGCCCAAGCTCTACACGCGGCCGGTGGCGCAGTGCTTCACGTTCGTCCCCGGAGCGCCCGACTCGCTGCCGCCGCCCACCGCGCAGGGGCTCGACGTCGGCTTCGAGGTACGGTCCGACGTGCCGTCCGGCGCCCTCGCCCTGACCGGCGCCCGGCTGATCACCATGCAGGGCGATCAGGTCATCGAGGACGGCGTCTTGGTGGTGCGCGGCAACCGGATCACCGGCATCGGCGCGCGCGGGAACGTGGCGGTGCCGGCCGACGCCAAGGTGGTGGACGTGCGCGGCGCCACGATCATGCCGGGCATCGTCGACGTGCACTGGCACGGCGGCATGACCGGCGAGGAGATCCAGCCGGGCGAATCGTGGCTGCTCGACGCCTCGCTCGCCTTCGGCGTCACGACGTCGTCGAGCGAGCTGCAGCGGGCCGGGATGCTGCACGGGCCGCGCATCTTCTCCACCGGTACGATCCTCTACGGCGCCAAGGGGGACGTGCACGCCGAGATCGACAGCCTGGGGGACGCGCTCTTCCACCTGCGCCGCATGCAGGCGGTGGGCGCCTTCAGCGTCAAGAGCTACAACCAGCCGCGCCGCGACCAGCGCCAGCAGGTGATCGCGGCCGCGCGCGAGCTGCACATGATGGTGGTGCCCGAGGGCGGCTCGCTGCTGCCCCACAACCTGACGATGGTGGTCGACGGCCACACCGGCGTCGAGCACTCGCTGCCGGTCGCCCGGATCTACCAGGACATCACCCAGCTCTGGAGCGCGAGCGCCGTCGGCTACACGCCCACGCTCGGCGTGGCCTACGGCGGCATCATGGGTGAGAATTACTGGTACGCGAAGACGCACGTCTGGGAGGACGAGCGCCTGCTGCGCTTCGTGCCGCGGCGCATCATCGACGCGCGCAGCCGCCGCCCCTTCACGGCCCCCGACGAGGAGTGGAACCATCTGAGCGCCGCGGCCAACGCCAACGGCCAGCGCGAGGGGCTAGCCGCCCATTGGGAGATGTGGATGCTGGCGCAGGGCGGCATGACGCCGATGCAGGCCCTGCGCTGCGCCACGCTCAATGGGGCCCGCTACCTGGGCCTGGACGGGGACTTGGGCTCGCTCGCGCCGGGCAAGCTCGCCGACCTGATCGTGCTCGACCGGAACCCCCTCGAGAACATCCGCGACACCGAGTCGATCCGGTACGTCATGCAGAACGGACGGCTCTACGACGGGCGGCGGCTCGACGAGATCGGGAACCACCCGCGCCGCCGCCACAGCTTCTACTTCGAGCACGCGGGCGCCCAGGGAGGCCTGACCACGTCGGGCACCGACGACGACGACTGAGGCCGGCGTCGTGGCGGGGCCGGGGCTTGGACGGCGGGGCGCGGCCAGCCGCGTCACGATCCTGACCGTTTGGCACCGCCGGCCGTGCCCCGGCCCCCCCTTCCCGGACGCGCGGGAACATGCGAGAATCATGCACCTCTCGGGCGCACCGCCACCCCCTGTGCGAGGGCTCCATCATGGCTCGACATCGGTTGCTCGTGGCCGCCGGGGCATGGACGGTCCTCGCGGCCTTCGCCACGGGCGCGGCCGCGGCCACCCAGGTCTGGTCCGGGCGCACGTTCCTCTTCTCCAAGACCGCCTTCACCGACTACACGCTGGCCGCCAACCAGGACCGCATCCTCCCCACGGTCTGGATCACCCGGGCGAACGTGCAGGGGATCTTCAACGCCAACACCGAGACCGCGTACGTCGGCGGCGTGAGCCCGGAGGACACCGAATGGGCCACCGGCGACGCGGTCGACTACGGCAGCCTGGTGTTCCTGCCGTGGGAGAACTGGGCCAACCGCAATCCCCCCTCGACGGTGGGCGTCAACGCCGTGGTCCACCTGATCCACGAGGACATCTACATCGACATCGTCTTCACCAGCTGGGCCCAGGGGTCCGCCAGCGGCGGCGCCTTCGCCTATCGCCGAGCCGTCGATCCCGGAGTGACACCCGCGCAAGGCACGACCTGGGGCAGGATCAAGGTCTTGTTTAGGTGAAGCCGGGAGCCCGGCGCACGCCGGCGCGCGCGAGCGAGCGATCGGCGACCCCGGTGACTGCGACCCCTGCGACGCGGCCCGACGCCGCGTGGCTCATCGGCCTCCCGCTCGCCTGCTGGGCCGCGATGGCGGTGGCGGCCGGCCTGGGACGCTTCTTCGACTACGACCTCTGGGACAACTTCGAGTACTTCACCGCCATCCTCAACTACGCCCACGGGCTCTGGCTCAAGGGCGTGGTCCCGATCTGGAATCCCTACCAGCACCTGGGTGAGCCCATCCTGGCCGCCGGCCAGCCCGGCGTCCTCTACTTCCCCTACACGCTGAGCGTGCTCATCACCCACCTGCTCGGCCTCGCGCCGGGGCGGCTGATGCTCGCCGGTCGCGGCGGTGGGCTGGTTCGTCCTGCTGCGCCGGCTCGGCGTGCGCCCGGTCATCGCCGCGGTGGCCGCCCTCAGTGCCTGCCTGGGCGGCTTCGTCACCGGCGTCTCCACGGTGTGGATCTTCATGCAGGCCGCGTTCACCTGGCTGCCGTGGGTGATCTACGGCATCGTCCGCCAGCTCACCGCCCCCGGCTGGGGCGGGGCCGCGGCGCTGGTGATCGGGCTGGTCGCCACGGCGTTCCTGGGCCACCCGCAGATGCTCATCTATCAGTGGCTCACCGCCGGGCTCTTCCTGCTCGCCTTCGGACTGCTGGTCCATCGGCGCGCCGCCGCCTGGCCGGGCCTGCTCGGCCTGCTGGCGTGGGCCGGGGTGCTGAGCCTGCCGGCGCTGCTGCCGATGACCGAGCTCTTCTCGTTGTCCATTCGGACGCGGTCCTTCAAGATTGCCGAGTTCATGCGGCGCGGCCTCTCGCCCTGGGCGCTGATCGGCTGGCTGCTGCCGATCTTCCGGGCCCCCACCGGTGTCTTCCTCGAACGTGCGTCGGTGATGGGCTACCAGGGCGCCTGGGTCGTCCCGGCGATCGTGGCCGGCCTGCTGCGCGTGGATCGCGCCGGGCGCGACACCACCGGCCGGGCGTTCGTCGCGTGCGCCCTGGTCGTGATGGTGCTGCTCGTCATCGCCGGCGGCGGCCACAACCCGCTCTACCGCGCGACCTATGGCCTGCCCCTGTGGTCGTCGCTGCGCTGGCCGTTCAAGATCTTCCTGATGAGCCAGGGGGTGCTGGTGCTGGTCGCGGCCCTGGGACTGGAGCTCTGGGTGCGCGACCTGGCCGGCCTGCGCTGGTTGCGCGGGGCGCCGGTCGCGCTCTTCGTCCTGGCCGCGGTGGTCGCGGCCGCCCGCGTGGGCGTGGTGGCCGACCCGAGTGGCGCCTTCGTCCTGGGCCTGATCGGTGCCGCGGCGACGCTGGCGGCCCTCCCCTGGCTCGAGCGGCGCTGGGCGTGCGTCCTGTTCGCGGCCGGCGCGTTCGCGAGCGTGGCCTCGGTCACCGCCGCGGCGCACGACCTGTCGATGAAGCGCTACACCGAGGGCCACGGGCGGGTCGGCGCCGCGGCGCTCGGGCTCACGCGGGACGTTCGCGTCCTGCCGCTCACGACCCAGGACGAGGCGGCACCGGAGGTGGAGCCGCTCGCCCTGTTCCACTCCGCGACCGCCAACGGGTATCTGGGTGCGACCGGCACGACCGCGGGGCTCGTGCCCACCTGGTACTCACAGACGCTCCCCTGCGACGTGTTCGGCGCGCCGGACGCGGACGCGGCGCGGATCCTCCTCGGCAGCCACCTGCTCCGCACCTTCAACGTCGGCTACCTGATCGTCGGCGCCCGCGACACCGCCACGCGGGCGCTGGTCGAGACGATGGGCGGGGCCACGCTGCGCCACGCCACCGGCGAGGCCCTCACCTACGAGGTCCAGGGGACGTTGCCGCGCGCCTACTTCGCGAGCCGCGCCTATCGGTTCGCGCAGGCCGACTTCTGGAGGGGGATGGTCCTCGACCAGGCGCCCGTGGACGCGGCGTTCATCGACGGATGGGACGGCGCCGAGGTGGTGCCGATCGGCCGGGTGACCGGCTCGCGCTGGCGTGAGTCCCGCATCGACATCGCGGTCGACGCCCCCGACGGCGGGCTCCTGGTCGTCGGCGAATCCGACTTCCCGGGCTGGTCGTGCCGCGTGGACGGCCGGCCGGCGCCGATCGAGCGCGTCAACCAGCGCGTGATCGGCGTCGCCTTGCCGCGCGGCGCCCGGCAGGTGCGGCTCGACATCCACTCCGACGGCCTGGATCGGGGCCTCTGGGCCGCGGCGCTCGGCAGCCTGCTGGCCGCGGCCATCCTGGTCGTCGCGCGCCGGCGTTCCGCCGCCGCGACGAGCGCCGCAGCGTAGGACCGACCCATGGACCTGTCCGAAGCCCCGGCGTTCCTCCACCGCCGCCATCCCTGGGAGGTGGCGCGGCTCGACTTCTTCCGCCGGCAGCTCTCCGCCCGCGGGTTCGACCGGCGGCCGATGGCGATCCTGGACGTGGGGAGCGGCGATGCGTGGTTCGCGCGCTCGCTCCTCCCCGCCCTCGATCCCGCCACCCGCGTCACCTGCTGGGACGCGGCCTACACGCCCGCGCAGATGGAGGCCCTGGCCCGCGAGGCCGGGCTTAGGCTCACCTGCGTGTCGGCGCCGCCCGAGGGGCGCTTCGATCTGGTGCTGCTGCTGGACGTGCTCGAGCACATCGAGGACGACGCGGGGTTCCTGGCGGGCGTGGTGGCGCGGAACCTCGCCCCCGGGGCGCACGCGCTGGTGAGCGTCCCCGCCTGGGGCGCCCTGTTCGGCGCGCACGACGTGCAGCTCCGCCACTTCCGCCGCTACGCCCCGTCCGCGGGCGCCCGGCTGGTCCGAGGCGCCGGGCTCAGCATCGTCGCGCGCGGCGGCCTGTTCCACTCGCTCCTGCTGCCGCGCGTGGCCGAACGGCTGGCGGAGCGGAGCGGCCTCAAGCGCACGCCGCCGCCCAACGCCGGCGAATGGCGGGCGGGGCCGCGGGTCTCGGCCCTGGTCGAGCAGGCGTTGCGGCTGGACGGTAGACTGTCGTCGCTGCTCTCGGAGGTGCACGTGGAGATGCCGGGCCTGAGCTGGTGGTCGCTATGCGTGAGACCGTCCTCGTAGTCCCCTGCTACAACGAGGCCGCGCGGCTGCGCGGAGACGAGCTCCTCGCGCTCGCCCGCGACGGGGACCTGGATCTCCTGTTCGTGGACGACGGCTCGACCGACGCCACCGCCGAGCGGCTGGCGGCCCTGGTCGGCCGCTCCGGGGGCCAGGCGTCGTTCCTGCGTCTCGAACGCAACCAAGGCAAGGCCGAGGCCGTCCGCCGCGGTCTCAAGCGCGCGGTCGAGTCGGGGGCCCGGCTCGTCGGCTACGCGGACGCCGATCTCTCGACCCCGGCCGACGAGCTGGCCCGGCTGGTGGGCGAGGCGCGGCGCCGGCGGGTCCAGGTGGTGATGGGGTCGCGCGTCCGGCTGCTCGGCAGCGACATCGCCCGCCGGCCCGCGCGTCATTACCTGGGCCGCATCTTCGCGACCGGCGCCTCGCTCGCCCTGGGCGTGGCGGTCTACGACACCCAGTGCGGCGCCAAGCTCTTCCGCGTCACGCCGGTCTTGAGCGCCGCGCTGGAGCGGCCGTTCGCGAGCCGCTGGGCGTTCGACGTCGAGCTGTTGAGCCGGCTGATCGCGCGCGGTGGGCGGCCCGGCTACACCGCCGCCGACCTGGTCGAGGTCCCGCTCCAGCGCTGGCGCGACGTGTTGGGCTCGAAGCTCGGGATCCTCGCCGCCTGCCGCGCCGGGCTCGACCTCATCGCCATCGCCTGGAGGCTGCGGGTGTCCGGGCGATGATCGGCCGCGTCAAGTCCCGCGCCAGCACCAGGGCGGTCGAGTCCTCGTACACCGTCCGCCACCTCCCCCGCGCCGGCGCCACCAGCGCCAGCGGGCTCGACCGCGGCGTCAGCATCCACTCCACCGTGTAGCGGTCGAGCACCCGCGACCAGGTCGGCTCGGCCGCGGCCACCGCCGCCATCTCGTCCAGGACCGGCCCCTGGGCGTACATGTCGCCGCGGCCGTCGGCGAACACCTGCACGTCGGGATAGAGGCGATAGATGAGGTAGCCCCCGTACTGGTCGTGGGCGAAGAGGTGGCCGCGGAGCCGCCCGGCGGCTCGCTCCGAGGCGATGAAGTCCACGGCCCGCACCGGGAAGCGTCCGGCGGCGAAGCCCTTGGGCAACCGGCCGTCGAGCGCCCCGCCCCCGAGTGCGGCGAGCAGGGCGCCGAGCGTCACCAGGTACCCGAGGGCTCCGGTCGCCTGCCGGTCCACGCGCGTCATGCGCCCGGCCCACGCGTGGACGGCGGCGCACGCGCGCGCCAAGGGGCTGGCACCCGCGGCGGCCCGGGCGACCACCGCGCCCAAGCCCCGGCTCAGGTGCTCGGCGGTGAACGGCAGCAGCACCACCGCGGCGAGCGTCACGTGGCGCTCGGACTGGAGCGTCAGGTGGGTCCAGAGCAGCGCGAGCCCGGCCTCCACGTAGCGCCGGCCGGCGGCGGCCCGCGCCGCGGCCACGGCCGCGAGGATCAGCAGCCACTCGACCATGCGGCCGTCCGCGGTGTGGAAGTCGGGCGAGCGGAACTCGAGATTGTTGGCGAGCAGCTCGCGGTTCCCAGCGAAGCCCCACAGGTGGGTGAACAGGCTCGTGCCATAGGGCGTCGCCAGGGCGGCGAGCAGCGAGAGCGCCAGGACGAGCGCGTAGGTGGCGAGCCGCCCGCGCAGCGCCGGGCTCCGGGTCTCGCCGGCGGCGGCGCGCTCGAGCCACTCGCCCACGGCGTAGATGACCAGCATCGGGACGACGACCACGAACCCGCCGTGCAGGTTCGCCCACACCGCGACCAGCGGCGGCAGGGCATAGACCCAGCGCGTCCCGGTGCGGCGGTAGGCCTCGATCAACGTGCCGGCGAGCAGCATGAGCGGGATCGAGAGCAGATGGGGGCGGGCCAGCCAGTGGATCATCGAGGCGAATGCGGCCAGCAGCGTGAGGACGAAGGCGGTGAAGGGATCGGCGCCGCGCCAGGTCATGACCCGGAACAGCGCCCCGTAGGTGACGGCGAGGAGCACGATCGCGGCGCCGACCAGCCCGGCGAGCCCGCCGGCGCGATGGAGGAGCGACATCAGGACGTCGCTCAGCCACTCCCAGGCGAACCACGGCCGACCGGCCATGGTGTACGAGAACACGTCGACGCGCGGCACCCGGCCATGCGCGAGGATCCAGTCGCCGGCGCGGATCTGCCAGCCGGTGTCGCTGTCGAGCAGGAAGCGCGACGCCTGGGCGACCAGCAGGACGATCACCACCAGCAGGCAATAGTTCCCGAGGGTCGGGATCGACCAACGGACGAGACGGCCGAGCGGCCGTGGCGCCACGACCTCCCCGCGCCCCGCGCTCACCGGAGCCGCCGCGCTCACGCCCCGCGTCCTAAGGGCAGGCCGCGGCGCGTGAGCAGGTAGACGGCGAAGCTCCCGAGCCAGTGCTGGCCGGCGTAATGCGGGGTGGGCACCGAGGTCAGGCCGGCCGCGGCATGGGCTTGGGCCGCGGCGGCGAGCGGGGCCCGGTACGGATGCGACGGCGCCAGCGCGGTAGCGATGCCCTCCAGCATCCAGGCGCGGCTCAGATTGAGCCCGTCCAGGTGCGAGAGCTTGCCGTCCGCCGGGTCGGGGCTCGCGACCGGGGTGAGCCAGGCGCGGGCGGCGGCGCTCGTCGGCTCGGGCAGGAACCGTTCGAGCCAGGCAGCGAACTCGGCGCCCCCGTGGACCCGGCGCATGAGGTCGGCCTCGGCCAGCGCCGGCGAGAGGAAGTCGTGGCCCGAGGGCTCGTAGGCGATGGGCGCGTCGCGATCGCCCCCGTAGAAGGCGAGTGCCCGCGACCGGAGGGCGTGGCCGGCCTCCCCACGGCCGGCCGCATCCGCCCAGTCGAGCGTCAGGCCCAGGGCGAAGGCGGTCTGGCTGTGCTCGCCGCCGCGCACCGGCCAGGGCAGCCGCGCCAGCGACGCGACGATGCGCTCGGCGGCCAGCGACTCGAGCGGCGTGAGGACCGCGAGCCACCCGCGCGCCGAGTCGGCATCCGGGTCGGCGGTGGCCGACCATTCGCGCAGTTCGGCGCACAGCGTGAGCAGCCAGGCCAGGCCGTACGGGCGCTCGAACCCCTGGCGGCCCTCGCCCTCGAGATAGGCCCGCTCGCCCGCGAGCCGCTCGGCGCTGAGGCTCAAGCGCACCGCCGCCAGCGCCCGGGCCCGCCACGGCGCCTCGGGACGGAGGCGCGCCAGGCGCAGCAGGCACCAGTGGCCGTGGACGGCGGAGTGCCAGTCGAACGATCCGTAGAACGCGGGCGTCAGCTCGCGCGGCGGCCGCGCGTCCTCGGCGCGCCCCATGAGGTGGACCAGGTGCACGGGGTACTCGCGGTGGACGCAGGCCAGCACCATCTCGGCGATCGCCGCGGCTTGGGGACCGTCCAGGTCGGGCACGCGCGGGGTCAGACGCCCACGCGCGGGCCGAAGATCGAGAACACGTGGCCGTCGGCATCGCTGAAGTCGGCCGCGAACTTG
>VBPB01000148.1:0-10195 GCA_005893365.1 Candidatus Eiseniibacteriota bacterium | reverse complement strand
AGGGTCACGCCCCCGGCGTCGAGGAACACCAGGTCCTCCACGGCCCACTTGACCGTGAGCCCGAGGACGTCCCGGTAGAACGGCAGCGCCGCCTGGACGTCCTTCACGCCGAGCATGATGAAGCCGACCTTCGACAACCGGACCTCCGAGCCGTGCTCCACGACAACACCTCCGGGCGAGGGTGGGATGTCTACTCGGGTTCGGGCGAGCGGCGCAGGTCCTTCTTGCGCGCGACGTGCTGCTTGGTCTCGACCCGCCGCCGGCGCGCCGCGGCGGTCGGCCGGGTGGCGATGCGCGGGACGCGGCGGCGCGCCCGGGCCGCGAGGACCGCGTGGAGGCGCTCGAGGGCGGTCAGCCGGTTGCGCGCCTGCGACCGGCTCTCGGTGGCGATGCGGACCAGACCGGTCGGCCGGTGGCGGATGCGCACGCTCGATTCGGTCTTGTTCTTCTTCTGCCCGCCGGGCCCCGACGACTTGTACGGCTCGACATCGCAGTCCTTGAGCAGGCGCTTGAGGTGCTCGGCCAGGGGCATCGCGCTCAGGCCTCCGGTTGTGGCGCTCCCGCGGCGGAAGATAACATCCGGCCGGCCCGAGCGTCCTGGTAAGTGGATCGCCGCGCGGCGCGGCCGCGGCTCCCGAATGCGGAGGTGGTGATGAGGCGTGGTACCCCGCTCCCCCTGCTCGCGGTCGTCCCCTTGCTCCCGCTGCTCTGCCTGCTCGCCTGCGCCGCCCCCGCGCCCCGCGCCACCGCCGCCACCCCTGCGCCCACCTCCGCCACCGGACTCGTCCTGCAACGGGTGGCGACCGGGCTGGACCAGCCGCTCGACCTCACCGCACCGCCCGGCGATCCGCGTCTGTTCGTCGTCGAGCAGCCCGGGCGCATCCGCATCATCAAGGACGGGCGGCTGCTGCCGGCCCCGTTCCTCGACCTCACCGACCGGGTGCGCAGCGGCGGCGAGCGCGGGCTGCTGAGTGTGGCTTTCCACCCGCACTACGCGACCAACGGGTTCATGTTCGTGGACTACACGGATCTGAACGGCGACACCCGGATCGTGCGCTTCACCGTGAGCGGCGACCCGGACCGCGCGGACCCCGCCACGGCTCATGAGATCCTCGAGATCGGCCAGCCGTTCGCCAACCACAACGGCGGCCTGGTGAGGTTCGGGCCGGACGGCATGCTGTTCGTGGGGATGGGCGACGGCGGCGCCGGCGGGGACCCGTTCGGCAACGGCCAGAAGCTCGGCACGTTGCTGGGCAAGCTGCTGCGACTCGATGTGGACCACGGTGATCCCTACCGCGTGCCGCGCGACAACCCGTTCGTCGGCCGCGGCGGCGCGCGGGGTGAGATCTGGGCCTACGGCCTGCGCAATCCCTGGCGCTTCTGCTTCGACCCGCCGAGCCGGTTGCTCTATGTGGCCGATGTCGGGCAGGACCGGTGGGAGGAGGTGGACGCGGTGCCGGCGCGGGCCGCGGGCCTCGACTACGGCTGGAACATCATGGAGGGCAGTCATTGCTTCCGCGGGGAGCACTGCCAGACGGCCGGGCGGGTGCCGCCCGTGGTCGAGTACGGGCATGGGGAGGGATGTTCCATCACGGGCGGATCCGTGTACCGGGGCACCTCCATCCCGGCCCTCGTAGGTCATTACGTGTATTCGGATTACTGCCACGGCTGGATCCGAAGCTTCAAGCTCGAGGACGGGGTGGTCCGCGACCACCACGAGTGGCGCGGGGCACACGCCTCCAACGTGACCTCCTTCGGCGTGGACGCGGCGGGGGAGCTCTACGTCTGCTCGCAGGGGGGTGACGTCTTCCGGCTGGCGTGGGCGGGCGAGGCGCCGCGCGGTCGCCGGTAGCCTAAGGCCTAGGCACCCAGCGGCTGGCGCTCGTCGACCACCGGCTCCACCGTCTCGCGCCGCGGCATGTGGCCGGGCTCCAGCACCCGGACCGCCATCACCGTGACGTCGTCGCGCGCCTCCTCGCCGTCGAGGAAGCCGCGCAAGGCGGCCAGGATGCGCTCGATCACCTCGCGCGCCGAGAGGTCGTGCGGCAACCCGCGGACCATCTCGCACAGCCGGTCGTCGCCGTAGAACTCGCCGGCGCGGTCGACGGCCTCGCTCACGCCGTCGGTGTAGAGCACCACCAGGTCCCCGGCCCGCAGGCTCAGGTCCCCCTCCTCGTACCGCGCCCCGTCCATGACACCCAGTACGATGCCGCCGCGCTGCAGGAACACCGGTTCGTGGCCGCGGCGCAGGACCATCGGGTAGTTGTGACCGGCGTTCGAGAAGGTCATGCGCACCGGGTCGTGCTCGATGCGGGCGATGAAGAACGTGGCGAACTGGTGGATGGCGGTGGCCCGGTAGACCAGCGAGTTGATGTTGCGCAGGATCTCCGCCACCGACGCGATCGAGCCGGCCTGCGTGCGCAACGACGCCTGGAGCATCGAGGAGAGCAGGGCCGCGGGCACGCCCTTGCCGGCGACGTCGGCGATGGCCAGCACGAACCCCCCGTCGCCGGCCGGGACCAGGTCGTAGAAGTCCCCCCCGACCTCCTTGGACGGGATGTTGACCGCATGGACGTCGAAGCCCGGGGTCGCCGGGAACTCCACGTGCAGGAACGAGCGCTGGATCTGCCGGGCGAGGCGCAGCTCCTCCTCGATGCGCACCACCTGCACGCGCTCGCGCACCAGCAGCGCGTTCTGGAGCGAGACCGATATCTGCCCCGCCAGCGTCGAGAACAGGTTCACGTCCTCGGAGGTGAAGTCGGTGTCGGTCAGCTTCTGCCCCAGCAGCAGTCCCCCCACGGTCTCGCCCCGCGAGCGCAGCGGCAGGATGACCGAGACGCCGAGGCGCCCCACCACCAGGCCGCGGTCGGCGAGGGTGAGCCCTTGGACCGGGTCGGTCATGCGGAAGCTGTCGGCGTTGTGCGGCAGGCGCAGCAGCAGCTCGCGCAACATCGCCGCCTCGGCGGGCGTGGGCTCGGGGCCGGCGCCGGTCCGCACCTCGACACCCCCGCGCGGCAGGGCCACCAGGTAGGCATTGCGCAGCAGCAGCGCCTCCGCGATGGTGCGGATGGAGCGCGTGAGCAGGTCCTCCAGCTCGATGGTGGTCTGCAGCTCGCGCCCGAGATTCCGGAGCACGTTGCGATAGTCCCCGGGATCGCGCAGGA
Organism: Candidatus Eiseniibacteriota bacterium; assembly: GCA_005893365.1. Taxonomy (GTDB): domain Bacteria; phylum Eisenbacteria; class RBG-16-71-46; order RBG-16-71-46; family RBG-16-71-46; genus WS-11. Next base: position 7,031 of record VBPB01000148.1, on the reverse strand, counting down.
ACAGCCGGTCGAGGACGTCCTCGAGCCAGGCGATCGCCGGCTGGAAGACGATCAGGGCCACGATCAGGAACACCGGCTCGATGACCCGCGCGTCCACGCCCGAGATCTGGGTGAGCAGGTGGTTGAGCTGGACCACCACCGTCAGGTAGACCCCGACCAGCGCCGCCGAGGCGACGCCGTAGAGGATGCCGCGCCGCGCGAGCAGCTTGGCGTCGAGGAACTTGTGCCGGACCATCGCGTAGGCGATCGAGCTCGAGCCGACCGTGAGGGCGGCGATCGTGAGCGCCGAACGCGCCCACTCCGAGATCGACAGATCGAGCAGCGTCGGGAGCAGCGACGCCCCGCTGTAGAGCAGCAGGCACGAGGCGAGCCCGAAGCCGATCACGCGCAGCTGCTGGCGCAGGCGCCGCGCCCGGGCGCGACGGTAGCTGCCCGCGAGCAGCACCACCGCCGCCACGCCGAAGCCCAGGTTGACCAGCGAGAACAGCGCCCGGTGGATGGCCACGAACAGCCCCAGCGCCAGGCTGACCAGCTCGGCGATCGGGGCCAGCACGCGCAGGGTGTCGGGCACGGTCAGCTTGAACGAGGGCGGCACCAGCGCGAACACGAACGCCAGGATGAAGTGGAACACGTGGGGTGCGAACACCAGCGTGGTGAAGCTGGGCCCCCATCGCAGCCAGGGAATCCCGGCGCCGCGGCGCGTGAACGCCCGTTCCTCGGGGAAGATGCTCGCGAACAGGAACAGGGTCGGGAAGAAGAACTCCCACAGGTACGAGATGCCCTGCACCGACCCCTGCCCGTTGGCGGCGCCGCCGGCGGCGGGGCCCGCCACGCCCGCCGGGCCAGCGGCGAGGAAGCTCAGCGCCGCCAGGATCGAGCCGAGGCCGCCGAAGAACAGCATCAGCGAGACCACGCGGTTCAGCCGCTGCCGCGGGTTCTCGATCAGGATGAGCATGCCGAGGAGGAAGACCAATCCCCCGAGGCACAGATTGAGGGTGGCGAGGAGGCGGAAGGAGGTCATCGTGGCTTAGGGAGCGGGCCCGCGGGGCATCCCGCAGGCTCCCGCGGCGCGCGTCAGCCGCGCGCTCCGCGCCGCGCGCTTAGGCCACCCCGCCGACCGGGGCGCTCCGCCCCGCGGCGGGTCCCGGCGCGTCGCGCGGTCCGCCCGGTGGAGGCCGGATGCCTCGCCACCACGGTGCTGGCGATGCCGCCGCGCACGTTGAAGCGGCCGATCACCGTCATCCGTCGCGGGCGGCAGGCGCGCACCAGGTCGTCGAGGATCTGGTTCGTGACCTGCTCGAAGAAGTGGCCCTCGTCCCGGAACGACCACAGATAGAGCTTGAGGGACTTGAGCTCGATGCAGTGCCGGTCCGGCGTGTAGACCACCACGATGGTGCCGAAGTCGGGCTGCCCGGTCACCGGACAGAGGGCCGTGTACTCGGGGCACTCGTGACGGATGACGTAGTCGCGCTGGGGATGCGGATTGGAGAACGTGGCGAGCTGGCGGGACGGACGGCCGGGCATGGCACCTCCGGGGGGGGCGCTGCGCGTCGAGTCTGCGGGACGGCGGCGATGGCGGTCAAGCGCGCCCGGCCGCTTGGGTCCCGCCAGGGTGCCCGGGATGCCGCGCCGGTGCCCCGGCCGCGCCCACGCGCGCGGCGGGAGCGCCCCGCGGCCTCAAGTCACCCGTCCGGATGGCCGATAGCCCCGGAGAGTCTCCGCCCCACGCCCGCACGAGGACCCGTGGACCATCGCCGCAGCACCGCATCCGGACGCCGGAGCGCCACCGCGGCGCGGGCGCCCGCAACGCCGTATGGCAACGACATCGCCAGCCGGGTCGCCGAGACCTGTGCCGCGGTGGCGGCGGTTCCCGACTTGCTCGTCGCCTGCGGCCAGCTCCTCCCGCTGTTGGTCGAAGCCTCCGGGGCCACGCGCGCCTCGATCATGCTCATCAACCCCGACACCGGCCGGCTCGTGATCGCCAACGCCTTCGGCGTGCCCGTGGACCTGACCGGCCAGGACCTCCCGTACCGGACCCGCAGCATCAGCGAGTGGGTGGTCGAGAACCAGCGCCCGGTCATCCTCAACGGCGACATCAAGGAGGAGCGGTTCGAAGGGTGCGACTGCACGATCGAATCCGCCCTGAGTCTTCCGATCGAAGGCTTCGACGGCCCGGTCGGGGTGGTCAACCTGGCGCGCTCGACGCCCGACCGCGTCTTCGACGAGGAGGAGATGATCGCGGTCGCCCGACTCTGCTACCCCGTGGGGGTGGCGGTGGAGCGCGTCCACCGCGCCCTCCTGGGCGAGCGGCTGCTGCGCCAGCTCCAGGCGCCTGCCGACGCCTGGATCAACACCATGCTCCACGAAGGCGCCACCGAGGCCCGCAACTTCGAGTTCGGGGTCGCCCGGGTCCCGTGTGCGCGCGACGCCGGCGACCTGTGCGTGCGCATCCCGCACGCCAGCGGCGGCCAGACGCTGGCGGCGATCGACGCGTCGGCGACCGGGGTCGCCGCGGCGGTGATGTCGGCCTTCGTGCACGGCATGCTGGTCGCGAGCGCCACGCCCGAACGCTCGGCGGTGGCGCTGGTGGCGCGCATGAACGCGGCCCTCCACGGCCGCCTCGCGCCCGGCGGGCACCTGGCGATGTGGGTCGGCCAGTTCTCGGGCAGCGGCGAGCTGAGCTACTGCAACGCCGGCATGCCCGCGCCGCTCTGGGTGCCCGTCGACGACAATCCCCCGCGTGCGCTCGACACGGGCGGGCCGGTGGCGGGCGCGATGGGCCAGGCGGACTACCGCGAGGAGACGCTCCGCATGCTGCCCGGCGACCTGGTGGTCGGCGCGAGCAACGGCGTCGTGCTGGCGCGCGACGGCCTCGGCCGCACGCTCGGCGACCACCGGCTGGCCAGCCTGGTCACCGACCTGCGCCGCCAGCCGCTCGAGCGCCTCACCCGCGCGGTGTGCGAGGCGGCCCGTAGCTTCAGCGGCCGGACCGTCCCCGCCGACGATCTGGCGGTGTTCGCGGTCCGCTACACCCCCAACGACTGAGCGCTGGCCGGCCGGCCTCCCGGCGGTCGCGTCGCCCCGGACCCTCCCGGCGTCACCGCGCGCGGCCCGCGCTGGCCGCCCCGCCGCGGCCCATGCTATCGTCCTCGCCCCATGAGACGCGTGTTCCTCGAGACCTACGGCTGCCAGATGAACGTCGCCGACAGCGAGACCATGGCCGGCGTGCTGGAGCGTGCCGGCATGACCCTCACCGACCGGCCCGAGGACGCTGATGCGGTCATCCTCAACACCTGCGCCATCCGCGAGCACGCCGAGCAGCGCGTCCTGGGCCGTCTCGGCGACTTCGCGCGGCTCAAGCGCTTGCGCCCCGACCTGATCGTCGGCGTGGCGGGCTGCATGGCCCAGCACCTGCGCGCCCGGCTGCTCGACCAGGCGCGGGTGCTCGATCTGGTGGTCGGGCCCGACGGCTACCGCCGCCTGCCCGAGCTGCTGCGGCGCGCCGCGGCCGGGCCGGTGGCGGAGGTGCGGCTCGACCGCGACGAGACCTACGGGGACCTGGAGCCGCGCCGCGCCAGCGGCGTGCGGGCCTGGATCACGGTGCAGCGCGGGTGCGACAAGTTCTGCACCTACTGCGTCGTGCCCTACACCCGCGGACGCGAGCGCAGCCTGCCGCTCGCCGACCTGATCGGCCAGGTGCGCGCGGCGGTCGCGGGCGGCTTCCGCGAGGTGGTGTTCCTGGGGCAGACCGTCAACTCCTATCACGACGGCACGCACGACTTCGCCGACCTGCTACGCGCCGCCGACGCCGTGGACGGCCTCGCCCGCATCCGCTTCACCTCGCCCCATCCCAGCGACATGGGCGAGCGGGTGATCGCCGCCATCGCCGGCTGCGACAAGGTCTGCCCTCAGGTCCACCTGCCGCTCCAGTCGGCCTCGGACACGGTGCTGCGCGACATGGCGCGCTCGTACACGCTCGCGCAGTACCGCGACGTCGTGGCGCGGCTGCGGGCGGCCGTCCCCGGGCTCGCGCTCTCGACCGACATCATCGTCGGCTTCCCGGGCGAGACCGAGGCGGACTTCGCGCGCACCGCGGACTATATGCGCGAGGTGCGCTTCGACAGCGCCTTCCTGTTCAAGTACTCGGCGCGCCCCGACACGCGGGCCTGGCGGCAGGCCGAGACCGTCCCCGAGGAGGAGAAGGGCCGGCGCCTGGAGCGGCTGATCGCCCAGCAGCACGCGATCTCGGGCGCCATCAACGACCGCCTGATCGGCCGCGAGGTCGAGGTGCTGGTCGAGGGCCCGGCGCGCCGGGGCGGCGGCGAGGGCGCGGCACCCGGCCGCGGCGACGGACAGCTCTTCGGCAAGAGCGAGCACTTCAAGACCGTGGTGTTCGACGACGACGGCACTAAGGCCGGCGCCCTGCGCCGCGTGCGGGTCGTCGGCGCCACCCCGATCACGCTCATCGGTGAGGCGGTGGCGGCACCCCCGCCCGAGCCCGTGCTGCTGCGGGCCGGCGCCTGAGACCGGACGCCCGGGCGCCCGTGTTCGGCCTGATCGCCGCGACCGCGCTCCTCGCCGCCACGGGGGTCCTCGCCGACCCCGGGGACGCCACCGGCCCGCTGGCGGCGCGCACGGCGGTGCTCGCGGCCGCGGACGCCCCCTCGCCCCCGGACGCGGCCGGCCCGCTGCGCGTCTTCACCGACTGCCCGTCCTGCGACGCGTCGAACCTCGACTACCTGCGCACCCACGTCACCTTCGTCGACCACGTGCGCGACCCGGCGGTCGCCGACGTCCACCTGTTCCTCACCTCGCAGACGAACGGCGCCGGCGGCAACGAGATCACGATGACCTTCATCGGCCGCGGGCGCTTCGCGGGGCTCGACGACACCCTGCGGTTCACCGAGCGGGCGTCCGACACCGACGACGCGTCGCGGCACGCGGCCGCGCGGACCATGGCGCTCGGGCTCACGCGCTACGCGGCGCACACGACCGCGGCCCCGCGCCTGTCGATCGGCTACGAGGCCGAGGCGGCCGGGCCCGCGCCGCATGGGCCCGACCACTGGCACGACTGGGTGTTCAACACCTACGCGAGCGCCTACCTGTCGGGCGAGTCGCTGACCCGCTCGCTGTCGGTCAAGTTCTACCAGTCGGCGGGCCAGATCCGGGCCGCGCACAAGTTCGGCGTCAAGGTGGGCGGGAGCTACCAGGAGGACCGCTACACCCTTTCGGACGGGAGCCACCTCCGCAGCATCGCGCGCAACCCGACGGCGAGCATGCGCTACGTCTGGAGCCTCGGGGAGCACTGGTCGACGATGGTGCAGGGCACGGCGGCCGCGTCCACCTACGACAACGTGAAGCTCGAGTACGGCGGCGGCCCGGCGCTGGAGTGCGACCTCTTCCGCTACTCCGAGAGCACGCGCCGCCAGCTCCGCCTCGATTACACGACCGACGTGCGCCACATGCGGTACTTCGAGGAAACCATCTACGACCAGACCCAGGAGTTCCTCTCCAGCCAGGCGCTGGCGGTGACGCTGGAGAGCGCCGAGGTGTGGGGCACGAGTGGGCTGGCGCTCCAGGCACAGCACTACTTCCGCGATATCCGCCAGAACCACCTCAAGGCGTCGGGCTCGGTCTCGCTGCGCCTGGCCGAGGGCCTCTCGCTCGACCTGGGGGCGAGCGGCGAGCGCGTGCGCGACCAGCTTTCGCTGCCACGCGCCTCGGCGACCGACCAGGAGATCCTGCTCCAGCGCCGGGAGCTGGCGACCGAGTACCAGTACAGCCTCTCGGTCGGCGTGAGCTACACGTTCGGCTCGATCTACAACAACGTGGTGAACCCGCGCTTCGGGACGAAGTCCTAGGGCCTCAGGCGCTCCGCGCCGCGGCGTCCCACGCCAGGAGGCCGGCGCCGATCACCCCCGCCCGCTCGCCCAGCGCGGCCGCGACCACGCGCAGGCCCTCGCGATGGGTCGCGAGCGTGTACCGGCTCACCGCCGCCCGCACCGGCTCGAGCAACCGCTCCCCCGCCTGGGCGACGCCGCCGCCCAGCACGACCACGTCGGGATCGATGAGGCTGACCGCCACGCCGAGGGCGGCCCCCAGCCGGTCGGCCATCGCCGCGACCACCGCCTGCGCCCGCGGGTCGCCGGCCTCGGCCGCGGCGAACACCGTCGCCGCCTCGGCCGGCGAGAGCCCGAGCTCGCGGGCATGGCGCGCGAGGCCGCTGCCCGAGGCGTCGGGCTCGACGCAGTCCGGGACGCCACAGCGACACGGCGCCCCGCCGCGTCCCAGCGGCAGGTGACCGATCTCACCCGCCCCGCCCCGGGCCCCGTGCAGCACGCGGCCTTCGACGACGATCCCCGCGCCGATGCCGGTGCCGACCGTGACGGTGATCGAGACCCGTGCCCCGCGGGCGGCCCCCAGCCGGTGCTCCGCCAGGGCGGCCAGGTTGGCATCGTTGTCCACGACGACCGGCAGGCCGAGCCGCTGGCTCAGCCGCTCGCGGAGCGGGAACGCCTCCCAGAAGTGCAGGTGCGGCGTCGGGCCCGCGAGCGATCCGGTCACGGGGTCGATGACGCCCGGCGAGCCGAGGCCGACGCCGATGAGTCCGTCGCGCGCGCCGTGGGTCAGCGCCGCGACCGCCTCGGCGATCGCCTCGAGGGGCCCCTCGGCGCTCTCGGCCGCCCGCGACGGGCGCTTCGCGAAGCCTTCGAGCCGGCCGTCCGCCGAGACGCGGGCGGCCTTGAGGTCCGTGCCCCCGAGATCGAGGCCGACGGCGTATCGGGATCCGGAGGATGCGCTCACGGCCGCGCAGCGTAGCAGCATCGGGTCCATGGGATGAATGCGTTGCGCTTCGGCGCGATCGAAGCGTCGCCGGCCACGTGCGGACGCGTGGATCGCCTGTTCCGCCGAGATGGTATTAGACCGTGCATCTGGAAAAGAATCTCGCCGTCGATTGCGATTTCGCTTGACGCATTCGGGGGGACGTAGGCGCGCGGTTCACAATAGGCGCTGTCGCCGCGCGCGCAGCG
>VBPB01000416.1 GCA_005893365.1 Candidatus Eiseniibacteriota bacterium | reverse complement strand
GCGCGGCGCGCCAACTCCGTGGCGCCCGCGGTGCTGGCGCGCGCGTGCGCGGAAGCGGGGGCGCGGCTCGTCCACGTGTCGACCGACTACGTGTTCGCGGGCGACGGGCGCCGGCCGTATCGCGAGGACGATCCGCCGGCCCCGCGCTCCGTCTACGGAAGGACCAAGCTCGACGGCGACCGCGCCGTGCTCTCCGCCTCGGAGGAGTTCCTCGTCGTGCGCACGAGCTGGCTGTTCGGGAGGGGCCGCAACTTCATCGCCGCCGTGCTCGATCAGGCCGCGGCGCGGCGCGGCGGCAGGGATTCGGGCCCGCTGCGCGTGGTCGACGATCAGACCGGGCGGCCGACCTACGCGGTCGATCTCGCCGAGGCGATCGTCGTGCTCGCCTATCTCTCGGGAAAGACCGAGCCGGTCGAGTTCAGCGAGCCGGCCCCGGTCGCGGCGGAGCCGCCGGGCTACTCGGAGAGCGCGCGATCGACCGGATCAAGACGAGCGACCTGAAGACCGATGCCGTGCGGCCGGCGTGGTCGGTGCTCGACACGTCGCGGGCCGAGGCGCTCGGCGTGAAGATGCGCTGCTGGCAGGAGGCCGTGACGGCATATCTTCGCTCGGATCATTCCCCGCTCGCGCGCGCGGAGGGTACCGCTCATGCCTGAATGGCCCCGGCGCGTACTGGTCACCGGCGGAGCCGGATTCATCGGGTCGCACCTGTGCGCGCGGCTCGTCGACGAGGGCGCCCACGTGATCGCGCTCGACAACCTGCTCACCGGGCGCGTCGCCAACGTCGCGCCGCTGCTCGGCCACCAGCGCTTCACGTTCCTGCACTACGACGTGACCCAGTACCTGCACGTCGACGGCGAACTCGACGCGATCCTCCACTTCGCGTCGCCGGCGAGCCCCGCCGACTTCGAGCGCCTGCCGATCCAGATCCTCAAGGTCGGGTCGCTCGGCACCCACAAGGTGCTCGGGCTCGCCAAGGCGAAGCACGCGCGGTTGCTGCTCGCGAGCACCTCCGAGTGCTACGGCGACCCCGAGGTGAACCCGCAGCCCGAGGCCTACTGGGGCAACGTCAACCCGATCGGCATCCGCGGCGTCTACGACGAGGCCAAGCGCTTCGCCGAGGCGATGGCGATGGCCTATCACCGGCACCACGGCGTCGATGTGCGGATCGCGCGGATCTTCAACACGTTCGGCCCGCGCATGCAGGTCGACGACGGGCGCGCGATCCCGAACTTCTTCCGCCAGGCGATCCGCGGCGAGGACGTCACGCTGTACGGCGACGGCTCGCAGACGCGCTCGTTCTGCTACGTCGACGACATGGTCGAAGGCATCCTGCGCCTGTTGCGTTCGAGCTATGTCGGGCCGGTGAACATCGGCAACCCGAACGAGCTCTCGCTGCGCGAGATGGCCGAGAAGGTGGTGGCGCTGTGCGGCGGCAACAGTCGGATCGTCTCGCGGCCGCTGCCGCCCGACGACCCGAAGGTGCGGCGCCCCGACATCAGCCTCGCGCGTCGCGTGCTCGGCGGCTGGGAGCCGCAGGTGAAGGTGGAGGAGGGTCTCGCGCGCACGCACGCCTACTTCGCGAGCGAGCTCGCGCGCCTCGCGATCGACCCGTGAACGAACGCATCCGCAACTTCTGCATCATCGCGCACATCGATCACGGCAAGAGCACGCTCGCCGATCGGTTGCTCGATGCGACCGGGACGCTCTCCGAACGCGAGAAGCGCGCGCAGTTCCTCGACAAGATGGACCTCGAGCGCGAGCGTGGAATCACGATCAAGGCCCAGACCGCGCGCATGCGGTACACCGCCGCCGACGGGTACGAGTACATCCTCAACCTGATCGACACGCCAGGGCGCGATCCTCATCGTCGATGCGGCGCAGGGCATCGAGGCGCAGACGCTCGCGAACGCATACCTCGCCGCCGACGCGGGCCTCGAGATCATCCCGGTCGTGAACAAGATCGACCTGCCCGCGGCCGACCCCGACCGCGTGGCGCAGGAGATCGAGGACGTGATTGGCCTGGATGCTGCGGACGTCCTCGCCGTTTCCGCGAAGGAGGGCAAGGGCATTGGCGCGCTGCTCGAGCGGATCGTCGCCGCCGTGCCGGCGCCCTCGGGCAAACCCGATGCGCCCCCGCGCGCGCTCGTGTTCGACTCCTGGTTCGATTCTTACGTGGGCGCGGTGATGCTGGTGCGCGTAGTCGACGGAACGATCACGCCAGGCCAGCGGATCCTGATGATGGCCGTCGGCGTGGAGCGCGAGATCCAGGCGCTCCACGTGCTCGACCCCCACCCGCGCCGCGTGGAGCAGCTCGCCGCGGGCGAGGTGGGCATGGTGGTGGCGGGGATCAAGACGCTCGCCGAGGTGCGGATCGGCGACACGCTCACCGACGCGCGGTCGCCTGCGCCCGAGCCGCTGCCGGGGTTCCAGAACGTGAAGCCGATGGTGTTCACGGGCCTCTACCCGGTGGACGCCGACGCCTACGCCGACCTCAAGGACGCGCTCGAGAAGCTGCAGCTCAACGATGCGTCGCTGGTCTACGAGCCCGAGACGAGCGCTGCGCTCGGCTTCGGGTTCCGCTGCGGCTTCCTCGGCTTCCTGCACTCGGAGATCGTGCAGGAGCGCCTCGAGCGCGAGTACGACCTCGACCTGATCTCCACCGCGCCGACCGTGCGCTACCGCGTGGTGCCGCGCGAGGGCGAGCCCTACGAGATCGAGACGCCCGCCGCGATGCCCGCCGCGGGCGACTACGAGCGCGTCGAGGAGCCGATGATCCTCGCCACGCTGCACCTGCCGCCCGAGTACGTCGGCGCGGTGCTCGCGCTGTGCGAGGAGCGGCGCGGCAGCCAGCGCGACATGACCCACCACGGGTCGCGGATCCAGCTCCGCTACGAGCTGCCGCTCTCCGAGGTGGTGCTCGACTTCCACGATCGGATCAAGAGCGCAACGCGCGGCTACGGCTCGTTCGACTACGACCTGACCGGATATCGAGCCGCCGACCTCGTGCGCCTCGACGTGCTCGTGAACGGCGATCCGGTCGACGCGCTCTCGCTGATCGTGCACCGCGAGAAGGCCTATCAGCGCGGCACCGACCTCGTGCGCAAGCTCAAGGAGTTCATTCCGCGCCAGATGTACGAG
>VBPB01000152.1 GCA_005893365.1 Candidatus Eiseniibacteriota bacterium | reverse complement strand
TCGATGCTCTCGAGGCCCTTGTGCCCGCCGCTCGACCCGCGCGCCCGCAGGCGCAGGGTCCCGAGCGGCAGGTAAACGTCATCGCTGACGACCAACAGATCCTCGGGCTCGCCCGGATGCTCGTGCCGCCACCGCTCGACCGCCTGCCCGGCCAGGTTCATGAAGGTGCTCGGCTGCATCAGCGCCACCGACACGCCACCGACCGTCGCCTGCCGGGCCATGTAGACCCCGGCCACCGATGTGTCGGTCCCGCGCCAGCGTTCGGCGAGCGACCCCAGCACCCACCAGGCCACGTTGTGCCGCGTGGCCGCGTAGCGCTCGCCGGGATTGCCGAGCCCCACCACCAGCCGCACGGCCTACTTCTTCCCCTTCTCCTCCTTCTTGCCCTTCTCTTCCTTCTTCTCCTTGTCCTTGCCCTCGCCGGCCGCAGCCTCCTCCTCGTCCTTCTTGCCCTTGGTGATCACCTCGGGCTCGGTGGTCGCGGTCTCCGCCACCACTTCCTCCGCCGGCTTCTCCTCCATCACGGTCGGCGGCACCACCGTCGCGACCGTCTCGTCGAGGTCGTTGAGGATGGTGATGTCCGGCATCGCGATGTTGCGGACGTGGACCGAGTCGCCGATGTTGAGGTGGCTCACGTCCACCGAGATCGACGCCGGGATCGCCGTCGGCAGGCAGCGGACGTCGAGCTCGCGCAGGATGGTCTCGAGGATGCCGCCGCCGTCCTTGACGCCCAGCGGCAGGCCGGTCAGCGCCACCGCCACCTTCACCTCGATGGTCTCGGTGAGCGAGATGTGCTGGAAGTCCAGGTGCAGGATGGCGTGGCTGATCGGGTCGTACTGCACGTCGCGGATCAGGGCGGTGAACTCGCCGCCGTTCACCGCCAGGTTCACGATCGGATTGCCGCCCTTGTGACCCCGCAGCGCGAGGTCGAAGGCGCGCGCCTCGATGGCGACCGCCACCGGCTGCTCGCCGTGGCCGTAGAGCACCGCGGGGATGCGGCCGGCGGCGCGCGCCTTGCGGGCGCCGCCCTTGCCGAGGCTTTCGCGGCGCGTGCCGCTCAACGGGATGACTGCCATGACCTCTCCTCCTTGCTTGTCGCAGGCGCCGCGAGACGGGCGGTGGTCCGCCCGGCGGCCCCGGGGTTCATACGAACAGCGAACTCAGCGATCGTTCCTCGTGGATGCGCTCGACGGCCTCGCCGAGCAGCCCGGCGACCGAGAGCTCGGTGACCCGGGGCGGCAACGCCCCGTGGTCGTGCTGCACCGTGTCGGTCACCACCAGCTCCTTGATGGGCGAGTGGGCCAGGCGCTCCGGCGCGCTCCCGCTCAGGACGCCGTGCGTGACGCCGGCGTAGATGTCCCGGGCGCCCGCGGCGCGGACTGCGGCCGCCGCCTGGCACAGGGTGCTGCCCGTGGTCACCACGTCGTCGAACAGCACCGCGTTCTTGTCCTTCACGTCGCCGATGATGTTCATGATCTCGACCGCGTCCGGCCGCGGGCGGCGCTTGTCCACCAGCGCCAGGTCCGCGCCCAGACGCTTGGCGTAGGCGCGCGCCATCTTGACCCCGCCCACGTCCGGCGCCATCACCACCAGGTCGGGGATGGCCTTCTGGGCGAAGTGCTCGATCAGCACCGGGGCCGCGTACAGGTGATCGAGCGGGATGTCGAAGAAGCCCTGGATCTGCGCGCTGTGGAGATCCATGCACAGCGCGCGGTCGGCGCCGGCGACGGTGATGAGGTTGGCGACCAGCTTGGCCGAGATCGGCGCCCGCGGCTGGTCCTTGCGGTCCTGGCGCGCGTAGCCGAAGTACGGCATCACCGCGGTGACGCGGCGCGCGGAGGCGCGCTTGGCGGCGTCGAGCATGACCAGCAGCTCCATCAGGTTGTCCGCCGGGGCCCCGGTGGTCTGCACGATGAACACGTCGCTGCCGCGGATGTTCTCGTTGAAGCGCACCGAGACCTCGCCGTCCTCGAAGCGCCCCACCTCGGCGTCGCCGAGGGGCACCTGGAGTCGGTCGCAGATGGACTGCGCCAGACGGCGGCTGGCGTTCCCCGCGAAGATGCGACAGGGATCCATGCGTGAACTCTCCGCGCTACGCGATGTCGACCATCATGGTCCGGGCCAGGCGGACTCGATGCTCCGGAGTCCCTCCCCTGGCCCAACGGATGGCTGGGGCGGGAGGATTCGAACCTCCGGATGCGAGATCCAAAGTCTCGTGCCTTACCACTTGGCCACGCCCCACCAACAGAACGGGATTTCCGTCACGGTCCGGGCTCAGGGAGTCCGGGGTGATGGCAATTGGCCCGAAGGAACGGCATGCAGAAAAGCCGGGGGAATCTAGCGGGGTGCGGGGCCGAAGTCAACCGTGGCCGGCGGCCACGGCGCCCCGCGCGGGAACGGCAGGACCGACCCCGCCGGGCCCAAGTGGGGGACTGGGGCCACGGCGTGGGCGCCGGTCAGACGGACTCGCGTCCGCCTGGTCTGTGGTTGCGCCCTTAGTAGACCGGCTCGGAGTGCTTCCCGGTCTGCGCGATGCTATGCGCGCCGGGATTGGCCAGTTCCCGCTGGTACTCCTCCATGACCTTCTCGGTCAGGTACTTCCGGGTGGGGTCGTTGATCGGATGGGCCAGATCCTGATGCTGGCCATCCGGGCGCTTGCGACTCGGCATGGCAACGAACAACCCGGAGTTCCCGTGGATGATCTTGAGACCCCGGATGACGAACGAGTCGTTGAGCGTGATGCTGACGAACGCCTTCAACTTCTCGTCGTCGCGCAGCGAAACACGGACCTCGGTGATCTCGATCATGACGGAACCACCCTGAGAGCCTTCCCTGGGACCACTGGCTCCGAATCGCTCCGCCCTAGATCCGAGATGTCGGCTTGAGCTTCACGCATCCTTGCCTCCGGCTCAAGTTATGGCAGCCTGGTACAACTCAGCCCGATTCGCCTGGATCGAATGAGATAAACCGCCTCCTGCCCGATGAAGCGCTCGACGATGCGCCTCGCGGAAAGCCCGGCCGGAACGATGGCGAACACCGCTGACCCACTGCCGGTCAAGTGCGGCCCCTCGGCCCCCGCGCGCCGAAGCCGCGCGCACAAGGAGAGGAACTCCGACCGCCGCTTCCCCAACACCTCCTCGAACGTGTTCCCCAGACGCGCGGTGCTTTCCACCGTTATCGCCTCGCGCCCAAGGCTTTGGCTGAATCTTAAGATCGCTGTCGGGCGAGTCAAGCCATATTTGTATTGGTTCCGGTCCATGCGCCGGAAGGCGTCCGCGGTCGGGACCCGCCAGGCAGGGACCGCGAGGATCGCGCGGAACGGCCGCGCCAGCCGCAGACGACGGAGTCGCTCGCCGCGTCCCAGCCCGAGTGCAGTCCCACCGAACAGCGCGAAGGGCACGTCGGAGCCCAGGGTTGCGCCCAGGGCGCGCAGCTCGCCCGCGCGCGGCTTGAACCCGTGCAGCCGGGCGAGACCGACCAGGGCCGCGGCCGCGTCCGCGCTCCCGCCGCCGAGGCCGGCGCCGGCCGGGATGCGTTTGATCAGGGTCAACTTGGCACCGCCGATCCCGTAGCGCGACGCGAAGCAGCGCGCCGCGCGCAGGACCAGGTTCGCGGGCCCCCGCGGCACCGCCGCGGCCGCGGCACCCGCGCCGTGCGCGCCCGGCCGCGTCCATGCCGGCTCGTGGCGCACCGCGAGGCGGAATCCCCGCCGGCGCGGCGCCACCAGCAACGTGTCGGCGAGCGAGATGGACTGGAACACGGTGGCCAGGTCGTGGAAGCCGTCGGCGCGCCGCGGCCCCACCGCGAGCCCCAGGTTGAGCTTGGCGCGCGCCTCGATCCGCACCCGCCCGGCGGGGCGGGCACCCCGGGCGGCGGCGGCCCGGCTCACGTGCGGAAGTAGATGATCACCACGACCGCCACCAGGTAGAGCAGCACGCACCCCGCGAGCGGCCGGTCGGTGAGCAGCACCTGCGAGGGGTCCTCGGTGGTCTCGCTCGCCCGCACCAGATAGAAGTAGCGGAAGATCCCGTAGGCCACGAACGGGACGGTATAGAGGAGGGCACCGGTGTGGAACTTGGCCACGGTCTCGGGCCAGATGGTATAGAGCGCGTAGCCCATCAGGCTCGCCGCCGCCGAGACGGTGAGCAGGCCGTCCACCAGCTCGGGCGAGTAGTGGTCGAGCACCGCCCGCTGCTGGACCGCGCCCTCGCCGGCGTTGGTCAGCTCACGGCGCCGCTTGGCCAGCGCCAGGAACAGGGCGGCGAAGAACGTGCACACCAAGAGCCACGGCGAGAGCATCGTCAGCGGCGCCACCGGCCGCATCAGCTGCACGCCGGCGATGGCGCGCAGCACGAAGCCGATGGCGACGAAGAACACGTCCACCAGCACGAGCTGTTTGAGGCCGAAGGTGTATGCCAGGTTGAACGCCAGGTAGAACGCCGCGACCCACGCGAACGAGCTGCCCAGCCAGGTGGCGATCGCCCCCACGATCGCCAGCAGCGGCAGCAGGGCCCCCCAGGCGGCCGCGGGGCTCAGCCGCCCGGACGCGATCGGCCGCTTGCGCTTGAGCGGGTGGCGCCGGTCGGCCTCGACGTCCTTCAAGTCGTTGAGCACGTAGACGCAGCCCGCGAGCAGCGAGAAGGCGACGAAGCCGCCGGCCGCGCGCAGCAGCATGCCGGCGTTGGTCAGGTGCTGGGAGAAGATGACACCCGCGAACAGCAGGAGATTCTTGGTCCACTGCTTGGGACGCAGCTCCTGGACGAGCGCGCCGATCACGCCGGCTTCGCTCCGCGCCGGGCCGCGCGGCCGGTCGTGCGGTGAGTCCGGGGCGTGCGACGGGTCCGGGTCGTGCGGCGCGCGGCGCGGGCCATGGGGCGCGCGGGCCTCGGGCGGCGCTCGAACAGGGCCCGCTCGACCAGCTCGCACAGCGTGTGGCCCAGCGTCAAGTGCGCCTCCTGGATGCGCGGCGTCGCCGTGCCGGGGGCGACCAGCGCCAGGTCGCAGCGCGCGGCGAACCCGCGACCGGCGGGGCCGGTCAACCCCACCACCGTCATGCCGAGGGCGTGCGCGGCGTGGACCGCGTTGCGGACGCTCGCCGAGCGGCCGCTGGTGGTGATGGCGACCAGCACGTCGCCGGGAGCCCCCAGCCCTTCGAGCTGGCGCGCGAACACCGCGTCGTAGCCGAAGTCGTTGGCGATCGCGGTCACCGCCGACGAGTTGGTGGTAAGCGCCACCGCCGCGAGCGCCGGCCGGTCCATCAGGTAGCGGCCCGAGAGCTCGCCGGCCAGGTGCTGGGCGTCGGCGGCGCTGCCGCCATTGCCGCAGAAGTAGACCGTGCCGCCCCCCTGCAGGCTGGCGATCACCACCTCGGCCGCCGCCGCCAGGGCCCGCGCGCAGGCGCGCTCGACCGTGGCCAGGTTGCGTGCGGCCACGCGCAGCGTCGCGCGCGCCTGGCGCTCGAGCGGCCCCCGGGCCCGGTCCCGACTCGGTGTCATCGTCGCTCCTCCGTCGCCGCGCGCTCGGCGGCGTCGCGCAGATAGCGGTCGACCGCGTCCTGCCAGTGGGTCATGCGGAGCCCGCTCACGTGCTCGAACAGCAGGTTGCTCAACACCGAGTAGGCGGGCCGCTGCGCCGGCCGCGCGAGCGTGGCGCTGTCGATGCGCGTCACCGGCCGGCTCACCCCGGCGCGCGCCAGGACGTGGACCGCCAGTTCGTGCCAGGTGCAGTCGCCGCCGTTGGTGCAATGGTAGGTGCCATACTGCCCGAGGCTCGCGAGCTTGACCAGCGCCTCGGCCAGGTCAGTGGTCGACGTGGGCGAACCACGCTGGTCGTCCACCACCGCGAGCGGCTCGCCGCGCCGCGCGCGGCCGAGGATGCCGTCGATGAAGTTCCGGCCGCCGCGCCCGAACAGCCACGCCGTGCGCACGATCAGGTGGCGGGCGTGCACCTCGCGCACCGCCATCTCGCCGGCCAGCTTCGAGGCGCCGTACACCGAGCGCGGGCCCACCGGGTCGTACTCCCGGTAGGGCTGGGTGCTCTCGCCCGAGAAGACGTAGTCGGTCGAGACCGTGAGCACCGCCGCCCCGCACTCGGCCGCGGCCTGCGCCGCGTTGCGGGCGCCGAAGCCGTTCACGAGGTGGGCGTGGTCCGCGCGCGTCTCGCAGTCGTCCACCTGGGTGAATCCGGCCAGGTGGAAGATCCAGTCCGGGCCGAGCATCGTGATGGGATGGCGCAGCGCCTCGGGACGGGTGACGTCGGCGTCGCCGCGCGCCAACCCCACCGCCTCGTGGCCGCCCGCGGTGAGGGCGGACATCACCGC
>VBPB01000415.1:1119-4172 GCA_005893365.1 Candidatus Eiseniibacteriota bacterium | reverse complement strand
TTCGAGGACATGCGCCGCCGGGTGCCCAATCTGAAGAAGATCCACCGGTTCGTGGGCTACCAGCCGGAGGTGAAGCTGGACCAGTTGCTGATGAGCGTGGTGCGCGACACCTGCGAGCAGATGGGGAGGCCGGTGCCGGCCAGGCTCGCCACCGCCTAGGCCTCGCGGAGATCACCCGACGCCGGCTCACCCCTCGCGGGGAGAGCCGGCGTCGCGGTTTCCGGTGCGCTCGGCGTCAGGCGGCGTCGGCTAGCGCAGGAGGGCCAGCCGGCTGATCCCGACGGGGCGCCCGTCCACGTGCATCTGCACGAAGTAGACCCCCGGCGGGGCCTCGGTCCCCTGGGTCTTGCGCCCATCCCAGGTCACGCTCCACGAGCCCGCGCCCCAGTGCCGCTCGGGGATGCGCGCGATCTGCCGCCCCGCCATGTCCACCACATCGAAGACCACCGACCCCGGCTTCTGGAGCGAGAAGACCAGCTCCACCTGCCCGGCCGACGGGTTGGGCGACACGCGCTGCAAGGCCGTCCGCAGCCCCGTCCCATCCCCCACGCCGACGGGCGCGCCGACGTCGTCGAACCGGACCGTGTACGAGCCGAGCTGGCCGTCCTCGTTCACGAACACCAGCCCGTAGAACTCGGTGGCGGGGGCCAGGAAGTAGACGTTGTTGTCCGACACCTCGAACAGGCGCTGGCTGCGAGGCACGACGTAGGTGCCCGTCGTCCCCTCCGACCCGAACAACATCATCGTGATCTTGGCCACGCCGGTGTGGGTGTAGGTGAACTTGTAGGTATGCCCCGCGAACAGGAAGATGTCCCAGGACTCGACGATGTGGTTCCAGTTGCTGTGGGTGGTGTTGGTCGCGGGATTGATGACCTCCGCCCCCTGCTCCCACTCCACGGTGCCGTTGCCGGAGCCGGGCTCGAGGGGAGCGGAGGGGTTGGGATGGCCGGCGTTGCAGTTGGCGACGACCAGGTCCACCTGGTCGGTGGTGTACGACCCCGCGAGCGGGCTCGCGTAGCAGGCCGGGTAGAGGCTCTGACCGAAGGTGCCGATGTCGTACACCTCGAGGTCCAGATCGGTCCCCGCGGGGCTCCGCACCGCCACCGCGCCCCAGTTCACGTCGGTCATCTCCCAATCGAAGAACGAATAGGTGCAGGAGGTCGCGACCGGGCTGGCATTCGGGATGATGACCTGGCTCGTGCAGCCGGCCGGCAATGTTGCCCCGCTCGTGACCTTCTGATCGTAGACGTCCGAGTTGCTGATGGCGCGGAAGTCACGCCACGCGACCAGGGCTCCGCCGCTCCCGTCGGAGACGATCTGCGGCTGGTCCTGGGTGAAGTAGGCGTCGCACACCTGGGTGGCCGCCGCCCCCCACTGCAGCCCGCCGCTCGCGCTCAGGTGTTGTGCGTAGACGTCCGTGATGTTGCCATTGTTCACGTCGCGCCCATCGTTCCAGGCGAGCAGCGTGCCCCCCAACGGGTCGTTCGCGATCGCGGGCGCCAGCTGATCCTTGATCCCCCCCGTGCACGCGGCCACGCCGTTCGCCGCCCACTGCGCGGCTCCGTTCACCGGCTCCAGTCGCTGCGCGTAGATCTTCTGGCCCGACGCGGGCGTCCGCCCATCCTGCCAGGCAACCACCACCCCGCTCGCGCCGTCCGTGGTCATGGTCGGCAGCTGCTGATCCCCCGCGGCGTTGCACACCGGGATGCCGTTGAAGGCCCACAGCCGGGATCCGTTCAGCGGCTCCAGTCGCTGGGCGTAGATGTCGCGGTTCCCGGAGCGCCAGTCCACCCAGGCGACGAAGACACCGCCCTGGCCATCGGAATAGGCGGTCGGCAGCTCCTGGGTCCCGGACCCGACATAGACCGGGAGGCCGTCCCCCTGCCACTTGAACACCCCGAACTCGTCGATCCGCTGGGCGTAGATATCGCCGACATCCGCGCGGTCATCCTGCCAGGTCATGATCATCCCACCCAACCCGTCCGAGACCATGGAGAGCCCGCCGTGCACCCCGGTCACCAGGTTCACGGGCACGCCGTCGGTGGCCCACTGCAACGCCCCCCGCGTGTTGATCCGCTGGCAGTAGATCTGGCTGAACGGTTCGGCGATGGCACGCCGGTCCTGCCACGTCATGACCGCGCCGCCGAGTCCGTCCGCCGTCACCTCGGGCTCGACCTGATCCTGCGACGCGCCGCACATGAGCACGCCGCCGGGGGTCCATTGGGGGGCTCCCGCCTGCGACAGCCGCTGTGCGTAGATGTCCTTGTCGGCCCCGCGGCCGTCGTCCCAGACCACGATGACCCCGCCGGACCGATCCGAGACCGCTCGCGGGTTCATCTGGTCACCGTTCTCCTTGCAGACCGGCACGCCGTTCAGCCCCCAATGCGGGATGCCGAAGGCGTCCACACGCTGGGCGTAGATGTCCCACTGGCCCGCGCGCGGGTCCTGCCAGACGATGATGGCGCCCCGACGTTGGTCTGATCCCCGGGCGCGAGGCACACCTTCTCGTTCGCGAGGGTGTTGAGGGAGGACACCGAGGTCGCGCTGGTCGCGACCGGCGCGCGCGCCGGTGAGGTCGCCTTCGCATCGGCCGTCGTCGCCTCATGGGTCCCGCGACTGCCGAAGTCGCGCGGCTTCACGCCATGGGCGTCCACCGGCGACCCGGTGACCGCCGCGACCGGCAGGGCCGGAACCAGCAGGAGAAGGTGGAGTGCGACGACCGCGATGGGATATGGGATCCGCCTGAACATGGGGGCCTCGTTGGCTGTCATGGGATGTGGTGTCATCAACGGATGAGGGCCAGCCGGCTCAGCCCGATCGGGCGCCCGTCCACACGCATCTGCACGAAGTAGATGCCGGGCGGCGCCTCCGTTCCCTGGCTCCTGCGCCCATCCCAGCCGACGCTCCACGTCCCCGCCTCCCATCGCTGCGACGTGATCCGGTTCACGACCCGCCCTGCCATGTCGAGCACATCGAACGACACCGACGCGGGCTCGCGCAGCGAGAACGCCAGATTCACCCGCCCCGAGGACGGGTTGGGTGCCAGCCCCATC
>VBPB01000415.1:536-1094 GCA_005893365.1 Candidatus Eiseniibacteriota bacterium | reverse complement strand
TGCAATGTGTAGTCCACCGGGGCCCCGTTCTCGTTGAGGACCACGATGCCGTAGTAGTCGGTCCCCTGGGCGGTGTAGATCATCCACTGGCCCGAGCTCTCGGCGACCCGGGCGCTGCGCGGGACCACGTACTTGAAGTCGTTGGTGAAGGCGTGCCCGAGCGACGTGAAGAGGAAGACCTTCACCTGGGCCGACGGATTGTTGGTGGTGAGCTTGAAGTAGTACTCGACGCCCGCGGTCAGATTGATGTCGTAGGTGTCGAGCAGCCCGGTCCAGCCCGCCACGTTCGAGCCCACCCCGGCGGTGTTCGGGAACAGCTCGCTCGTCCCGCCGTCCCACTCCAACAGCGCATTACCGGTCCCGGAGTAGCGGTACGCGCGCACGCCGTAGATGCCGGGCGGGGTGATGTTGTCGTTGCTGTCCTCGACGATGAAGTCGACCTGCGAGGTCGAGTACGACCCGGCCATCGGCAGGCCGAAGCAGGTCGGATAGGGCTGGAGTCCGTACGAGTCCGTGTCGTACATCTCGAGGTCCCAGTCGCCGCCCGAGCCGCGCACG
>VBPB01000415.1:0-530 GCA_005893365.1 Candidatus Eiseniibacteriota bacterium | reverse complement strand
GCCGACGTGGTCTGCGGCGTGCTGGACACGAGGTCGGTCGGCGACACGCACTGGTCCGGGATCTGGCCGAAGGCGTCCACACGCTGACCATAGATGTCGGCGTTGGTGCCGTTGCGGCGGTCGTCCCAGACGACGCAGGCGCCGCCGATCCCGTCGGGGACCACCTTCGCCAGGGTCTGATCGAAGGCCGCATCGCACACCTGCACCCCGTTCGCCGTCCACTGCGACGCGCCGTTCGAGTCCAGGTGCTCCACGTAGACGTCGGTCCCGTTCGGCGCGGTGCGCGAGTCGATCCACGACACCACGGAGCCGCCCATCGGGTCCGCGGCGATCGCCGTCGCCACCTGATCGCCGGTCGCCGAGCACACCGCCACGCCGCCCGGGGTCCACTGGAACGCCCCGACCGACGGCTCCACGCGTTGCGCGTAGATGTCGAAGCCCGCCGCCGTCGGCCGCGCATCCTGCCACGCCACCACGGCACCGCCCGCCCCATCGGAACAGGCGGACGGGAGCTTCTGGTCCCCCAGCTC
>VBPB01000180.1 GCA_005893365.1 Candidatus Eiseniibacteriota bacterium | reverse complement strand
GGGAACAAGACCCGGGCCGCCCAGCAGCTCGGCATCTCGCGGCAGACCCTGCGCACCAAGCTCAAGGAGTTGCGCATGGACGAAGCGGAGAGCACCCCGGAGGCCGCCGCCGAGGACTGAGTCGCCTTAGGCCCAAGACCGACCAGGAACCGTTCATGGTGCGGTCCCGGGCGGAATGAGGTTGGGCGGGCGAAATGCATAACGGCGGCGTGCGTCCGCACGGCCGCCCACCCCGCGCCGCCCGCCCCACCTGCTGGGGCCCGGTCGCGCCCTCCTCGGCGGATGGCCCCTAAATCGCACCCGCGATGCGACATGCCTGACCCCGCCCAGGCTCGCGGCCCGCCCCGTGGCGGGTCGGGCGCCACCGCGCGAGCCCGCACCACGCCGCGCCTCCCCGACTGGCACAGGCAGTGCACTTTGGCCCCCCGCAGACTGACCTTCCGGGGGTGCCCGCCACATGCCTCACATCCTGATCGTGGAAGACGAGCCGGCCACCTCGTGGGCGCTGGCGGAAGGCCTCACCGACGACGGCTTCACCATCGACACCTTCCGTAGCGCCGAGGACGCTTGGGTGTGGCTCAAGACCGGGCACAGCGACCTGGTCATCTCCGACCTGCGCCTGCCCGGGATGAGCGGCCTCGACCTGGCCCGCAAGCTCCGCCGCGGACGCCACGCCCAGCCGGTGATCATCCTGACCGCCGACGGCACCGCGGACGCGATGCGCGACCTGGCGGGTGCCGGGGTCGCCGACTGCTTCCCCAAGCCGTTCCCGATGGACGTCCTGCGCCGGTCGGTCCGCCGTGCGCTGGCGATGGCGGCCGCCCCGCGCGCGACCCGGGACCGGAAGGCGGCGTGATGAACGCGAACCCGGCGATCACGCGCCGTCGCCCGGCCACGCGCCGCACCCCGCGCCCGACCGCCACCGCCGGCGGACGCGAGCGCGTCGCCGCGGCCCTCGCGCGCCGCGGCGCCCGCGAGCGCCTGGTGCTGGCGTTGCTGCTCTACGAGCGGCTGCTCCCGGTCGAGGTCGCCGACGCGCTCAACCTGTCGGTGCGGCAGGTCGAGCGCACCTACGACGCGCTGCTGGCCGAGCTGCGCCGTTCGCTCGGAGGCGCCGCGCCGCGCGACCGCGCCCGGCTCGCGACGGGTGCCGCCCGCGCGCGCAAGGCGGCCTGACCGAGCGTGCCGATGACCCGTGCTTCCGACTGCGCCCGCCCGATGCCCGATTCGCTCGCCGCCCGCCAGGACGAGATCGCTCGCGCCGTGCGTTCGCTCGCCGACGAGCGCCGCCGTCTCGAGCGGCTCGGGCTCGAGCGGCCGCTCGCGCGCTGCCACCACGAGACGCGCTACTGGGGTTTCCTCGCCGCGATGTTCGCCCTTCCCTCGCGTTCCGGGCCGGTCGCCGGACACCAGGAGTTCCCGTGGCCCGTCGATCCCGTTCGCTGAGCGCCTCTCAGTCCGGCGCTGGGGCGCCGTCCCGGCGGCGCGCCCTGCGCCTGGTGCGCCGCCGTGCCCGCCCCACCGCGGAGGCGGCCGCCGACCATCCGTCGCGCTGGACCCGCCCCCACGTCCGCACGCTGGCCATCGCCAGCGGCAAGGGCGGGGTGGGCAAGAGCAACCTCGCCGCGAATCTGGCCGTGGCGCTGGGCGAGCTGGGCGCCCGGGTCCTGCTGCTGGATGCCGACCTCGCCCAGGCCAACCTCGACCTGCTGCTCGGCCTCAACCCGCGCTACGACCTGCAGCACGTCGTGTCGGGGGAGAAGTCGCTCGAGGAGATCATGGTGGAGGGGCCGCGCGGCGTGACGCTGCTCCCGGCGGCCTCGGGCGTGCCCGCGCTGGCCGAGCTCGACGACTACCGGCGCGAATGCCTGCTCCGCGGCCTCGGGCAGCTGGAGGCGGGCGCGGACATCATCCTCATCGACGTCGCCTCGGGGACCTCGCGCCAGGTGCTCTCGTTCTGTCTGGCCGCGGACCAGGTCGTGATGGTGACCACCCCCGAGATGCCGGCCTTCTCGGACGCCTACGCGATGATCAAGCTGCTCCAGCAGAGCGGCCTCAAGCGGCCGCCGGCCCTGGTCGTGAACGCGGCCGCCAGCCCGGAGGAGGCCGAGGAGATCGCCCACCGGCTGCGGCTGGTCGCCCGGCGCTTCCTCAAGCTCGAGCCCGAGAGCTGGGGCTACGTGCCGTTCGACGCCGCCGTCCCGAGTGCGGTGCGCCGGCAGGAGCCGGTCGTCACCGCCTTCCCCCGCTCGCCCGCTGCCCACGCCTATCGCTCCCTCGCCGCCCGACTCTGGGAGGCCCCTGCCGGTCCCAACCCCTCCACGCGTCCCTTGCTGGAGAAGCTCGAAGCCTAGGAGGAGCCATGCCCCGAGCCGCCGTCGCCACTGCCGCCCGCAAACGGAGGATCCCGCCCCCGCCCGTCCCGCGGGTGGCCACCAAGCCCGCGCCCGTGCAGGTCGAGGGCTTGTACTCGCGCGACGATCTCCTGCGCCGGTTCGCGCCGCTGGTGCGCCACGTCGTCGAGCGCGTGGCCACCACGCTGCCGCGCAGCGTCGACCACGACGACCTCTACTCGGCCGGCGTGCTGGGGCTGCTCGACGCGCATGCCAAGTTCGACGCGGGCAAGGGCGTCAAGTTCGAGACCTACGCGGTGTGGCGCATCCGCGGCGCGGTGCTCGACCAGCTGCGCGCGCTCGACTGGGTGTCGCGCTCGATGCGGCGCAAGGCCCGCAACCTCGACGGCGTCACCCGCAAGCTCGACCAGAAGCTGGGTCGCGCCGCCTCGGAGGTGGAGCTGGCCCGGGCGATGAACCTGTCGCGGGGCGATTTCTACCGGCTGCTGGACCAGGTGCGGGGCGCGGTGCTGGTGTCGCTGGATGAGAACCGCTCGGGCGAGGACCAGGAGCCGAGCACGCTGGCCGACCACCTGGCGGACCCGATGGCCGTCAACCTCGAGGACCGGCTGGAGGAGGAGGAGCGCAAGGTCGTCCTGCTGCGCACCCTCGACGACCTGCCCGAGCAGGAGCGGCTGGTGGTGGCGCTCTACTACTACGAGCACCTGACCTTGAAGGAGATCGGGCGGGCCCTCGGCATCTCCGAATCGCGCGTCTCGCAGGTCCACACCCGCGCGATGTCCCGCCTGCGCCTGCGGCTGCAGCACGCCCTGGACGCGGATGACTGAGCGGACCATGCGGTCCGCACCGGAGGCCATGCACCCCGTGCCGGCGCCCCCCTGGGCGCGCCTGCGCGAGCGCCTGCTGGCCTGGGCCGACGAGCGGGCGGCCGCCGGGGAGGCGGCCCCGGCGGCCGCACTGCGCGCGCTGGTCGAGGATTGGTGGCAGGAGCAGCGGGTCTGGGACCAGGACGTCGCCGCCCGGCTCTCCGCCCATCACGAGATCAACAACGCGCTGGTCGGCGTGAGCGGCCACGTCCAGATCCTCCTGATGGGCCCGCTGGGCCAGCAGACCAGCGTGCGCGAGCGGCTCGAGGTGGTGCTGCGCGAGTCGCAGCGCATCCGCGACGCGGCGCTCGAGCTGCGCCAGCTGCGGGCCGCGCTCCACGCCGACGCCGCGCCACCGGCCCCGCGCCGTCGCGGGGAGGCGGCATGAGCCGGCCCCGTGGCGACGTGGCCGCCGATCGGTCGCAGCGCGCCGACGACGACGGGACCGACCCGGGGGCGAGGCGCCGGGCCTCGCGCTCGTTGTGGGCGGCGTGCGAGGCGCTGCTGAGCGCCGCCGATCCGCGCGCGCTGGCGCGCGCCTTGGACCGGCTCGCGGAGGCCTGCGACTGCGAGGGCGTGGCGCTCCACGTGGTGGGTCCGGACGGCACCTTCCAGCCCTGGTGCGCGCGCGGCGCCTGGCGCACCGCGCCCGGCGACCTGCGCGGCTGCCTCAGCGTGCCGCTCTGCCGCGGCGAGGAGCGCATCGGCACGCTCGACCTGCTCGGCCGCCCGGGCCAGTCGCTCCACCCCGGACAGATGAGCCTGATCCGCACCGCCGCGGGCGCCCTGGGGGCCGCTCTCGGGGCCCGCCTCGAGCTGCAGCGCCTCCGCTCCGAGCCGGGCCGCGACCCGCTCACCGGGCTGCCCGACGCCCGCGCGTTCCATGCCCGGCTCGAGAACGAGATGTCGCGCGCGCGCCGGCACGGGTATCCCCTGGGCCTGGCCTTCGTCGATCTCGACCACTTCGGCGCCCTCAACCAGCGCTACGGCCGCGCCGTCGGCGACGCCGTGCTCGCCGAGGCGGCGCTGGTGCTGCGCCTGGCGCTGCGCGAGTCGGACCTCATCGCCCGCATGGGCGGCGACCAGTTCGGCGTGCTGCTGCCCGAGACCGACCTCAATCCGGCGCGGCGCTGCGGCGAGCGGCTGCGGCACGCGCTCGAGGAGCATCGCTTCGCGCGGGTGGGGCGGCTCAGCGCCTCGATCGGCGTGACCGCGAGCCCCCGCGGCGGGGTCGAGGGGATCGAGCTGGTCGCCAGCGGCGACCAGGCGCTGGCGCTCGCCAAGAAGTCCGGCCGCCGGCGCGTGAAGGCGATCGAGCCGGCCCCGGTCCACTGAGTCATGGCCGAGCCCGTTCGCGACCGGATGCCGGGCCCGGAGGGACCTCCCGCCGCGGCCGGCGGGGAGCCGCCGCCCCGCGTCCTGGTCGTGGACGACGAGCCGAGCGTGGTCGAGGTGTTCCAGGAGTTCCTCGCCGCCCAGGGCTACCAGCTGACGCTCGCCACCAGCGGCGAGGCGGCGGTGCGCCTGCTGCCGACCTGCCGGCCCGACATCATCCTCACCGACCTCAACCTGCCCGGCCTCTCCGGGCTCGAGGTGATGCGCGCCGCCAAGACGCTCGACGCCGAGGTGTGCGTGGTGGTCGTGACCGGCTACGCCTCGGCCTCGACCGCGATCGACGCGCTCCGCCAGGGGGCGTACGACTACGTCACCAAGCCGTTCGACCTGGGCGACGTGCTCCAGATCGTCGAGCGCGGCGTGGCGAACCGGCGCCTCAAGGTGCTCAACCAGGAACTGATCGAGGAGCTGCGCCAGAAGAACGAGATCCTGCGCGAGCACGAGCACCTGCTGCGCGAGCGCGTACGGGTGGCGACCCGGCAGATGACCAGCCTGTACGAGGTGGGCAAGGAGATCAGCGCCGACCTGGAGCTCAAGCCCCGGCTGGCGACGATCAGCGCGCGGGCGGCGGGCATGGGCGGGGCCCCGGCGGCCCTGGTCTACCTGCGCCTGGAGCAGGGCGAGGAGTTCCACCTGAGCTCGGCGCACGAGGTGGCGGTCGCGGGCGGGGACCGCGAGGACGCACGGTTCGTGTCCGGGCAGGGCTTCCTCGGGCGCAGCGTGCTCGACCAGTTCCCGGTGCAGGTCCAGGCCGCCGCGGGCGGCGAGTCGGTGACGCTGCCGGGGGTCGTCGGCGGGTTCCACAACGCGCTCGCCGTGCCGCTGGTCGCCGAGAGCCAGGTCATCGGCGTGCTGTGCGTGCTCGACAAGCCGGGCGGCTTCAGCGTGGACGACCAGGGCTTCCTGGCCTTGTTCGCCTCGCAGGCGGCCATCGCGGTGCGCAACTCGCAGCTCTACGAGCACATGAAGAGCCTGGACCGCCTCAAGTCCGAGTTCGTCGCCGTGGTGTCGCACGAGATCCGCACCCCTCTGACCTCGGTCAAGGGCGCGATCGAGCTGCTGTCCGACGACCGCTACTTCAGCAACGGCGAGCAGCAGGCCAAGCTGCTGACCATCGCGCACGCCAACGCCGAGCGCCTGCTGGTGCTGATCAACGAGATCCTCGACTTCTCCAAGCTCGAGTCCGCCTCGCTGCCGATGACCGTCGAGCACCAGTCGCTCGCCGGCTGCGCGTCGAAGCCGTGTTCGCCTCGGCCCTGCCCGACCTGCCGTTCGACGGCGGGCGCATCGCCCAGGTGCTCACGAATCTCCTGTCGAACGCGGTCAAGTTCTCCCCGACCGGCGGGCGCATCGAGGTGTTCGCCGAGCCCTGGCAGGGGGGCGTGCGCGTCGGCGTGCGGGACGAGGGCGAAGGCATCGACGCGGCGAACCTGCCGCGGCTGTTCCGCAAGTTCTCCCAGATCGACTCGTCGGCGACCCGCAAGGCGGGCGGCACCGGGCTGGGTCTGGTGATCTGCAAGGGGATCGTCGAGCAGCACGGCGGACAGATCATGGTCGAGAGCACGCCGGGTAAGGGGAGCACCTTCGCCTTCACCCTGCCCGGGACCGCGGTCGCGGCCGCGACCCCGGCGTCGGCGTCAGTCTCCGCTTGACGGTGCGCGCGACCCCCCGATAGGCTGCCTCAGGGCCGGCCGCCTGGGCCGGCGCCACCACGCGGCAGGAGGCCGCACCGCCAAGCGCCATGGACGACGCCAACCGCTCCGAACCGACTCCCGTGGACGACCGCAGCGAGCCATCGCCCGCGGAGGCCATCCCGACGCCGGGTGACCCCGTGCCGGACGTCCGCCGCGGGCGTGCGGCGTCCGAGCGCCTTAGCTTCGCGGTCCCGCGCCTCCCCGAGGACACCGACGCGTGGCTCCACGTCGTGAGCGGCCCCTCGGACACCGCGGTGGCCCGCGGCGCGCTCGACCTGGCCGGCCGGTTCCTGGCCGGATCCCAGCGCGTGCTCATCATCGATGGCGGGCCGCGCCTCAGGCTCCACGCCCGGTTCGCCGGCGAGGCGCGCTGGGGCGTCATCGAGTGCCTCACCGGCGAGCTGCCGGTCCTGGGCCTGGTCCAGGAGACCGGACAGCCCAACCTCTATATGCTCACGCACGGCCTGCCGGCGTCGCGGACCCACTGGGCCGGGCTGGGCCGGCTCCTCGAGGAGGCGCGCCCGCACTTCGCCCGCACGGTGCTGGCGCTGGATGCCGACGCCCCCGCCGCGATCGGCGACGCGCTGGCCGGCTGGCACCTCGAGGGCTGGTGGGCGGGGGGAGCGCGCGCCGGGCGGCGGGCGGTCAAGATGGCCGACCGCCTCGCTATCCACCTCTGCGACTTGGACCTGACGGCCACACCGGAAGCAAGACTCGAAGCCCTGGACGCCCGCCTGGGGGGCCGGGAGTCGGCCGCGACCCTCAGCGACGAGGCCGTGGTGCAGGAGCGCCTCGATGCGCTCACGCGCGACGCCGTGGACCAGGCCCTGACGGCCGGTCCGGGCGAGGGGGCGACCGTGACGCCGCCCGGGGCCCAAGCCATCCCGCCGCCGCCGGTCGTCCTCGAGTGCGACCTCCAGGTGCGCGAGCGGCTGCGCTTCCTCCTCTGGATGCGCCGCATCCAGAGCGACGAGCTGCGGGCCGAGATCGCCCGCCCCGCGCGCGTCGCGCCCCCCGGCCCGGCACGTCCCTGAACTCCCCTCGCCTGGAGGGACCCGCGTGCGCATCCTGATCACCGGCGGGGCCGGGTTCATCGGCTCGAACGTCGCGGACCGGTTCGTGGCCCTCGGCCACGAGGTGGCGGTCCTCGACGACCTCTCGAGCGGCGACCGGACATTCGTCCCGGCCGCCGCGCGCTTCGACCACGCCGACATCACCGACGCCGCGGCGGTCGAGCGCTGCTTCGCCGAGTTCCGCCCCGAGATCGTGGACCACCACGCGGCCCAGATCGACGTGCGCCGCTCGGTGACCGAGCCCCGGCGTGACGCCACGATCAACATCCTCGGCGGCATCGGCCTGCTCGAGGCGTGCACCCGCCACGGCGTGCGCAAGGTCGTGTACGCCTCGACCGGCGGGGCCCTCTACGGCGAGGGACGGGTCCTGCCCGCGACCGAGGAGCATCCCATCAACCCCGAGTCCCCCTACGGGGCCAGCAAGCACGCGCTCGAGCACTACCTCCACCTCTGGAAGCTGCTCCACGGGCTCGACTACACCGTCCTGCGCTACCCCAACGTGTACGGCCCGCGCCAGAACCCGCACGGCGAGGCGGGGGTGAACGCCATCTTCATCGGCCAGATGCTCGAGGGGAAGCGCCCGCGCATCTTCGGCACCGGCGAGCAGGTGCGCGACTACCTCTACGTGGGCGACGTCGTGGACGCGAACGAGCGGGCGCTCACGGCCGGAAGCGGCGAGATGCTCAACCTCGGGACCGGGGTCGGCACGTCGGTCAACCAGATCTTCGCCGAGCTCAAGCGCATCATCGGCTTCGCCGGCGAGCCCCTCTACGAGCCGGCGCGCGCGGGCGAGGTCCAGCGCATCACCCTCGACGCCACCCGCGCCGGGCGGGTGCTCGGCTGGCGGCCGCGGGTCCCGTTCGCCGAGGGCCTGCGGCGTACCGTCGAATGGTCGCGGACGGCGAAGGCCGGGGCCTAGCGCACGAGTCGGAAGATCAGCCGGGCGCCGAGGTCGCGCGCGTGGACGCCCGGGAGGTGCCCGACGTTCTCGGTCCAGCGGCAGGTCATGACCGCCGCGAGGTCGACGCCGCCGGCCGGCCACCAGCGCGCCCCGGCCTCGAGGTCCTGGGTCGCCTCGACCACGCCCTGCAGCTGCGAGGCATCGACGGGCGGATCGACGGGCCGGTAGGGCTGGCCCAGCGTGTTCTCCCCCTTGTCGGTGCGGGCGAAGACGCCGGTCAGCTGCCAGTCGGCGGAGAGGTCCCAGGCGGTCCGCACGCGGATGCGGCGCGCGTCGGGCGCGAACGGGAACCCGAGCGGCAGGCCCTGCGCCACGAAGTCGCGACCGTACGACGAGGTGTAGACGAAGCGGTTGACGCGCGTCCACTCCGCACCCCAGACCAGCCGCGTGCCGCGCACCGTCCTGGCCCCCTCGGCGCCCAGCTGATAGGCGTAGCGATTCGGGCCGGCCGCGCCGTGGCCGAAATGCAGGTCGTCCGCGAGCCATTCGGTGTAGACGCGCAGACCCGGCGCCACGCGCCAGGCGGCGTCGGCGCCCACCATGATGTTGTTGCGGTGCGTGGCCTGCGCGGCGGGCTCGTCCTGGTCCTGGAGCCGCTGCACCAGGATGTAGGGGATGGCTCCGAGCACGTAGAGCGGCTGCCACGACGGGGAGCGATAGCGCGCCGCCTCCGAGAGCCCGATGCGCAGGCCGTCACCCGGCTGCCACTCCAGGCGGTGCGCGGCGAGCTGCTCGCCGGCGGCGGTGGCGAGGGTCGCGGAGAGCGCGGTGCCATCGGCGTGCAGCGGCTCGAGCCGGGCGTGGAACGCGAGCCCGGTGATCGGGACCGCCGTCTCCGAGAGCAGCAGCGAGCCCTCCTCGCCCGGGCCCCAATGCCAGCGGCTGCGCCCGAACTGGACCCCCCAGTGGCGGCTCGCCGCGGAGTAGGCGAAGTAGGTCTCCGCCGTGTGCGTGATGATCTCGGTGCCGCGGAAGGTCGGATCGGCGAAGGTGCGCGCGCTGTCCTCGTGGCCCACGATCAGGTGCGAGAACGCGAGCCAGCGATCGGTCTCGAGCGCGATGCGCGCGTGCACCCCGGTGTCGGAGCGGGGGCGGAGCCGCTCGGCGACCACGTCGGCCTCGCCCTCGAGGCCGACCGACACCTCGAAGCGCTCGGCCTCCGAGTAGCGGCGCTGGTAGATCCGGGGCGTGCGCCCGACCACGCCGTCCGGGCCGCCGGGCTCGCCGTCGCGGGCCAGGACGCGCCAGATGCGCGCCAGCGCGATGCGGTGGGCGACGTCCGCCGCGCGGTCGGGGAAGGGGAGCGAGTCGGCCTCGAGGCGCAGCAGCGGGCGCATCCCGAGATGCGGCAGGCGCAGCGCCGGCTGTCCCGGCTCGGGGCCCAGGAGGTCGAGCGTGCGCAGCTCGGACTCGACCGGGTCGCGGACCGGGAGGTACTCGAGCGGCGAGCCCGCCGCCGCCATCACCCGGACCAGGCCCAGGGCGAGGGCCACGGCGCCCGCGACCCACCCCCGGCGCACCTCCCTGGCGATCCGCATCGCGTGGCATGCTAACAGCGGCCCCCCGGCCGGCGCCAGACGCGGCCGGCGCCCGCCGCGCCGCGTTTCTTGGGTGGCACCCGGAAGCGGGGAGGCGGTATCGTCCCGCTATCGTCGCCTACCGCCGATCCTTGCGCACGGAAGCAGGTGGTGTGGACGGTACGCCGTGACCGACGGCATCCCAGGGAGACCGCACATGAACCGATGGCACTCTGTTTCACGTCTGGCCGGGGTGCTCCTGCTCCTGGCCGTCACCGTCGCCCACGCCGAGGTCAGCAAGCTGGACCCCGCCGCCCGCATCGCGCTGGCCCGCCTGCGCGCGGGCGGGAGCGCCCAGGCCATCGGCGCCGAGCACCGGCTCTCGGTGAGTGCCGCGGGCGAGCTGGACGTGTTCATCGTCGGGAACGTGACCCGCGCCCAGCTCGAGGCGGCCGGGGCGCGCGTCCGCACCGATGCCGGCGGCGTCTTCACCGCCTGGATCCCGATGGACAAGGTGGACGCGGTGGCCGCCATCGCCGGCGTCTCCCACATCGAAGGCGCCCAGATCGACGAGGTCAACAACGACCTGGGCGCCGCCTCGACCAAAGCGGCCATCTTCCGGGGCCCCGGCCCCTCGTTCCGCGGCATCAACGGCGCCGGCGTCATCGTCGGCAACGTGGACACGGGCGTGAACTACAAGCACGACGACTTCAAGGACGCGCTCGGCAACACCCGCATCCTCAAGATCTGGGACCAGACCAGCAGCCTCGGGCCCGCTCCGGGCGGCTTCGGCTACGGGACCGAGTGGAACTCGGCGCAGCTGAACGGGAGCCCGCCCGCGCCCGGGCTCGGAGGCCCCGGTGACACCAACGGCCACGGCTCGCACACCATGGGCATCGCCGCCGGCGACGGGAGTGCCGTCGGCACCGCCGGCTCCGCCCCGGCGTTCACCTACACGGGCATGGCGCCGAGGGCGGACATCATCGCCGTGGACGGCTCGGTGAGCGGCAGCTTCTCGCGCACCCAGATGGCCGACGGCATCAGTTACATCTTCCAGCAGGCGACCGCCCTCGGGAAGAAGTGCGTGGTCAACTGCTCGATCGGCAGCTCGTACGGCCCGCACGACGGGACCGACCCGTTCGAGCAGACGGTGGACGCGCTCTCGGGACCCGGCAAGATCGTGGTCCTCTCGGCCGGCAACGACCGCGGGGCGTCGCTGCATGCGGACTGGTTCGTCGGCAACCCGGCCGTGACGATGTCGGTGACCAGCCCCACCGGCTCGGCCAAGTCCATCGCAATCACGGGGTACTATGAAGCCACCGAGCAGCTCAACGTCTCGATCACCACGCCGCTCGGCACCACCGTCGGTCCGGTGACGCTGGGCGGCGTGAGCGGTGCGTACCCGGGCCCGCTGACCTCCAACGGCAACGTCTACATCGAAGACGGCGTGAGCCTCACCTCGACCGGTGACAAGCAGGTCTACATCGAGCTCAACGCCACGAACAACCCGAGCCCCACCTTGAACGGCACCTGGACCATCACATGTGGCGGTTCAGCTTCAGCACCGGCAGCACCGCCAACTTCGTCTCCGGCAACCTGCCGAGCCAGGAGCTCATCAGCGCGCTGGCGACCGGGTACAACTCGGTGGCGGTCGGCGCCTGGGTGACGCGCCAGTTCTGGACCGACTGCCGGGCCGCGAACTGGAACGACCCGACCAACGTCAGCTTCACCGGGTCGCTGCCGATCGGCAACCTGGCCAACTTCTCGAGCCCGGGTCCCACCCGGGACGGCCGGATCAAGCCCGACGTCGCCGGCCCCGGCACGGCGATCATCTCGGTGCGCTCGAGCGACACCGCGCTGCCCAACTGCACCGCCCCGACCACCGGGATCCCGGGCAACGCGCACTTCGTCAACCAGGGGACCAGCATGGCCGCGCCGTTCGTCACCGGCGCCATCGCGCTGCTCTACCAGAAGTACGGGGCGCTCACGCCGTCCCAGGTCCAGACCATGCTCCACACCCGCGCGGTCGTGGACGGGTTCGTCACCGCGGCGGGCGCCCCGCCCAACAAGGACTTCGGCTACGGCAAGCTCAACATCGGCGACATGACCGACCCGTTCTGCGCCGTCACCGCCCCCAACGGCGGCGAGTTCCTGGTGGTCGGCCACCCCGTCAACCTGACCTGGAGCGCCTCCGATCCCTACCTGGGCGTCACCGGGGTGGACATCCAGCTGTCGCGCGACGGCGGCACGAACTGGGAGGTCATCGCGCTCAACCAGCCGAACTCCGGGTCCTACGGCTGGACCATCACCGGCCCCACGACCGCGACTGCCCTGCTGCGCGTGACGGCCAAGGACGCGGCCGGCAACTTCGGCCAGGACGCCAGCAACGCCACGTTCTCGATCCTCTCGGGTCCGGTCGCGGTGGGGGACGAGGACCGCCCGATCACCGAGTTCGCGCTGGACCGGATCTCGCCCAGCCCGACGGCGGGCAAGGCCACGATCGTCTACCGCGTTCCCAAGGTGGCCGACGTGAGCGTCGCGCTGTTCGACCTGCAGGGCCGTGAGGTGGCCACCCTGGCCCAGGGCCGCCACCCGGTCGGCCGCTACACGGTGACCTGGGACGGCCAGGTGGGCGGCGGGCCGGCCGCGCCGGGCATCTACTTCGTCCGGCTCAGGACCCCCGGGCTGACGCGGAACCGTCGCATCGTCGTCTCCCGCTAGCGACTCTCACGCCCCGGTAGTGCGAGGAGGCCCCGCGGACACTTGGCCGCGGGGCCCTTCGTGTCCGGCGCGGATGTGCTGCGGATGTGCTAGGGTCGTTCGCCTTCGTCGGCCGTGGGTGCTCCGCGGCCGCCCGTCCCCTACCCACGAGGAGGCCCGATGCTTCGCGGCCAGCCCGAGGCGCTGGAGCAGCCCTACGATCCCGCCCGGATCGAGGCGCGCTGGTATCGGGAGTGGGAGACGCAGGGCGTCTTCAAGCCGCGCCCGACCGGCAAGCCGCCCTTCGTCATCATGATCCCGCCGCCCAACGTCACGGGCTCGCTCACCATGGGCCACGTGCTGGGCGAGTCGGTGCGCGACCTGGTGGTGCGCTGGCAGCGCATGGAAGGCCGCGAGACCCTCTGGGTGCCGGGGATGGACCACGCCGGGATCGCCACCCAGAACGTGGTGGAGAAGAGCCTGCGCGAGCGGGGGGTGTCGCGCCACGACCTGGGGCGCGAGGGCTTCCTGCGCGAGGTCTGGGCGTGGAAGCAGGAGTACGGCGGCCTGATCCTCAAGCAACTCCGCCGGCTCGGCATCTCGGCTGACTGGGCCCGCGAGCGCTTCACGCTCGACGAGGGCTACTCGCGCGCGGTGCTGCTGGTGTTCCAGAAGCTCCACGAGCGCGGCCTGGTCTACCGTGGCCACCGCATCGTCAACTGGTGCCCGCGCTGCCAGACCGCGCTGTCGGACGAGGAGGTCGACCACGTCGAGACCGACGGCCACCTCTGGTACATCCGCTATCCCATCAAGGGCACCGAGAAGAGCATCACCGTCGCCACCACGCGCCCCGAGACCATGCTGGGCGACACCGGCATCGCGGTCTCGCCCAAGGACCGCCGCTACGCGCACCTGGTCGGCAAGACCGCGGTGCTGCCGCTGCTCCGCCGCGAGATCCCGATCGTCGCCGACCCGCTGGTGGACCCCAAGTTCGGCACCGGAGCGGTCAAGATCACGCCCGCCCACGACCCCAACGACTTCGTGATGGGGGAGCGCCACGACCTGCCCAAGCTGGTGGTCATGGACGAGCGCGGGGTGATGAACGACCACGCCGGGGACTTCCGCGGGCTCGACCGGTTCGCGGCGCGCGAGCGCGTGGTCGAGGCCCTGCGCGACGCGGGCTACCTCGAGCGCGTCGAGCCGCACCGCCACGCGGTCGGGCACTGCGAGCGCTGCGACACGATCATCGAGCCCTACCTGTCGCTGCAGTGGTTCGTGAAGATGGCGCCGCTCGCGGCCCCGGCGCTGGAGGCGGCCAAGAAGGGGCAGGTCAAGTTCTATCCCGCGCGCTGGAAGAAGGTCTACCTGCACTGGATGGAGAACATCCGCGACTGGTGCATCTCGCGCCAGCTGTGGTGGGGGCATCGCATCCCGGTCTGGTACCGCGGCGAGGAGCTGGTCGTGTCGGCCGAGCGCCCGGAAGGCGAGGGCTGGACCCAGGACCAGGACGTGCTCGACACCTGGTTCTCGTCCTGGCTGTGGCCGTTCGCCACCCTGGGCTGGCCGGAAGAGACCGCCGACCTGACGCGCTACTACCCCAACACGCTGATGATCACCGGCAGCGACATCATCTTCTTCTGGGTGGCGCGCATGATCATGGCCGGCTACGCGTTCATGGGGCAGGGGCCGTTCCCGCACGTCTACTTCACCAGCATCATCCGCGACAGCCAGGGGCGGAAGATGTCCAAGTCGCTCGGCAACTCGCCCGACCCGCTGGCGATGATGGACCGCTTCGGCGCCGATGCCGTGCGCTTCACCATGATCTACCTGACGCCCACCGGGCAAGATCTTCAGTTCGACGAGAAGCGGGTCGAGACCGGGAAGTTCTTCGCCAACAAGGTCTGGAACGCCGCCCGCCTGGTGTCGCTGCGGCTCGGCGACGAGGACCTCTCCAAGGTGCGCGAGTCCTCGCTGACGCTGGCGCTGGCCGACCGCTGGATCCTGTCGCGCTTCGCCCACGCGGTGAAGAACACGACGCGCAACCTCAAGACCTACCGGTTCAACGAGGCCGCGAACACGCTCTACCACTTCACCTGGAACGAGTACTGCGACTGGTACCTGGAGATGGCCAAGCCCCGCTGGGGCGATGACGATTCGGAGGGGTTCCGCGACCTCATCGCGCAGGCGGCCAAGGATGAGTCCGCTTTGGCACGTCTCGAATCCATGCGGGAAAGCCGCCGCGCCGCGCGCTGGGTGGCCTGGAGGGTGCTGGACGGCATCCTGCGCCTGCTCCATCCCTTCATGCCGTTCGTGAGCGAGGAGATCTGGCAGGCGCTGCCGCACGATGGCGACTTGCTCGCCACCGCGTCGTGGCCGCGGGCGCGGACCAGCTGGCTCGACCCCGAGGTCGAGCGCCAGGTGGCGTTCCTCCAGGAGCTGGTGGTCGCGGTGCGCAACCTGAGGGTCGAGAACGGCATCGCGGCCGGCAAGCAGGTGCCGGTCATCGTGCGCGGCGATCCCGAGCAGCTCGACCTGATCGAGCGGCTGGCGGACCAGGTCCGCCACCTGGCGCGCCTGGGCGCGCTGACGCTGGCGCGCGATGGCTCGCGCCCGCAGGTGGCGGCCTCGGCGCTGGTCCGCGGCGCCGAGGTGTTCCTGCCGCTCGAGGGGCTGGTCGACCTGGACGAGGAGCGCGCGCGCCTGGCGCGCGACGCGGCCAAGCTGATGGGCGACCTCGAGATCGTGAAGAAGAAGCTCCGCAACCGCGACTTCCTGGACAAGGCGCGCCCCGAGATCGTCGAGAAGGAGCGGGGACGCCTGGCCGCGCTCGAAGAGTCGCTCGACAAGCTCAAGCGCGCGCAGGAGAGCCTGCGGGCGGTGCAGTCGTAGCGCGCTCGCGGACGCGGGAGCGGACCGTGGCGACCTCCGGGAAGGCGCGCAGGAGTCCGCCGGTGCGGAAGGCGGCCGGCCGCCGGTCGCGTGCGCCGCACGCGGGTGTCCGACGGATGACCCCGCGCCCGATGCGCCTCCCCGCCGACCTGCCGCTCGTCCATCGCCGCTCCGCGGCCTCCGGCACGCACGCGCGCATCCTCGCGGTCGTGGCGCGCATCCCGCCCGGCCGGGTCGCGACCTACGGCGGGGTCGCCGCCCGCGCCGGGCTCGGCGGCCAGGCGCGGCTGGTGGGCTACGCGCTCCATGCGCTGCCGGAAGGCTCGCCGCTGCCGTGGCACCGCGTGCTCGGCGCCGCCGGGCGGCTGAGCCTCATGCGCCTCGATCCCGACGCGGGGCTCCGGCAGCGGCTCCGGCTCGAGCGCGAGGGCGTGCGGTTCGACGGGCGCGGCCGGGTGGATCTCGCGCGCTACGGCTGGCCACGCGCGCCCCGAGCGAAGCGAGCCCAGGCCGACTGAAGCGGCGGCGGGGGCCTCAGCGCAGCGAGCGCAGGACCTCGACGATGCGCCGCCCGCTGTGCCCGTCGCCGAAGGGGTTCTCCCAGTCGCGCGCCCGGCTGAGCATGGCCCGCGCCGCGGCCACGATCCGCTCCGGATCGGCCCCGGCGAGCAGGTTGGCCTGGGCCGCCACCGACTCCGGGCGCTCGGTGTTGTCGCGCAGCGTCACGCACGGCACGCGCAGGCAGCACGCCTCCTCCTGCAGCCCGCCCGAGTCGGTCAGCATCAGCGCCGCCCCGGCGTGGAGCCCGAGGAAGTCGAGGTAGGGGAGCGGCGGCAACGCGCGCACGCCCTCGGGCATGGTGAGCCCGCTGGTCCCGAGCCGCGCCGTGGTGCGCGGGTGGAGGGCCGCCAGGATCGGCAGGCCCAGGTCGCGCGCCACCGTGCCGAGCCCGGTCAGGATGCCCCGGAGCCGGGCGTCGACGTCCACGTTCTCGGCGCGGTGGAGCGTGGCCAGCGCGAACCGCGCCTTGGTCACGCCGAAGCGCTCGAACACCTCGGGGCGCTCGGCGCGCGGGCGCTGCCGCATCAGCTCGTCCACCACCGTGTTCCCGGTCACGTGGATGCGCCCGGCCGCCACGCCCTCGCCCAGCAGCAGGTCGCGGGCGTGCGCGGTCGGGGCGAATAGGTGATCCGAAAGGTGATCGGTGAGGATGCGGTTGATCTCCTCGGGCATGGTGCGGTCGTAGGAGCGCAACCCCGCCTCGACGTGGCCGACGCGGACGCCGAGCTTGTTGGCCGCGAGCCCGGCCGCGAGCACCGAGTTGGTGTCGCCCTCCACCAGCAGCACCTGCGGCCGCTCGCGGGTCAAGATGGGCTCCAGGCCGCTGACGATGGCGCCGATCTGATAGGCCTGCGAGCCCGAGCCGACCTCGAGGTTGTGGTGCGGCGCCGGCAGCTCCAGCTCGCGGAAGAACACGCCGTCCATCGCGAAGCTGTAGTGCTGCCCGGTGTGGAGCAGGAGGAAGGGCTCGCCCAGGTCGACGCACGCGCGCACGATGGGCGCCATCTTGATGATCTCGGGGCGCGTCCCGACGACGATGGCGATGGCCCCACCAAGCGCCCCACTCAACGCCCCACTCATCGCCGCACTCGTCGCCCCACTCAACGCCCGACTCATCGCGCCGCTCCCGGAGTCCGCCGCGTGGTCGCGGCGTCCGCCACCGCCAGGATCGCGCGCACGCGGGCGGGCGTGTAGCGCGTGAGGCTCTCGAACCGGCGGCGCAGCGCCAGCGCCAGCGTCGAGCGGATGGTGCGCAGGACCTTCATCTTGCTCTGCCCCACGCGCTCACCGTAGTCGAGCACGAAGCCGATCTCGGCGACGCGGGGCCGGAGCGGGCCCAGGCGGAGCAGCAGGTCCATGACCGCCTCGAAGCCGCGCGCGGTGCAGAGCGACTCACCGTAGACCAGACGCGCCCGGCGCAGCAGCGGGGCGCGGAAGGCGCGGAAGCAGCAGGTGTAGTCGCGCACGCCCGGGATGGGATAGAGGGTCTGGAAGACGAGCCGCCCCAGGTCCGACAACGCGCGCCGGTACCCGGGCACGCCGCGGACCTCGGCGCCGGAGCGGTAGCGCGAGGCGATGACCAGGTCGTAGCCTTCGCCGAGCTTGCCGACCAGCGTGGGGATGAGCCGCGGCGGATGCGTGTTGTCGGCATCGAGCGTGACGATGACCACCAATAGATGCCGGTGCGCAGCCCCGCGCCGAGACCCCGGTTCTGCTCGTGGCGGAGCACCGTGAGCTCGAGTCCGGCGCCGGCCTCGGCGACCGCGCCCTGGGCCTCGGCGACGGTGCGGTCGCTGCTGCCGTCGTCGACGAGCACCGCGTGGCACCTGGCGCCGAAAGGGTAAGCACCGGCCAGTGCCCGCAGCGCGGGCCCGATGACCTTCTCCTCATTCCAGGCGGGGAGGATGACGAAGATCATCAGGCGTCCTGGGGTGGTGCCGCGGCCGGTCCATGGCGGCCGATTATGTGCTGGCGAGGGGGCGGGTCGCAAACCGGAGCCCTGGTCGCGGCGGCGGGATCGCCCCGTTTGACTGGCCGATGGCGCGTGGGAAGATGCGCGGCCGAACGGCGTATCTGAGCCAGAGGCCCCAGCGGCCCGTGTCCCCACCGAACTCCGAACCTCGCGCCACGGAGG
>VBPB01000179.1 GCA_005893365.1 Candidatus Eiseniibacteriota bacterium | reverse complement strand
CAGCAGCTTCGACCCGTCGCCCAGACGCAGCTGGTTCTGGACCAGCCCCTTGCCGAACGAGTTGACGCCCGTGACCAGCCCGCGGTCCAGGTCCTGGATGGCGCCGGCGACGATCTCGGAGGCCGAGGCCGAGCCGTGGTCGATCAGCACCACCACCGGGCCGTTGGCGAGCTTCTCGCGCTCACTGGTGTAGTAGTCGGCGTTGGCCGAGGCGATGCGGCCGCGCGTGTACACGACCCGCTTGTTCTGCGGCACCAGCTCGTCGAGCACCTCGACCGCCTGCGAGAGCAGGCCGCCGGCGTTGCCGCGCAGGTCGAGCATCAGCGAGGTCATGCCCTGCTTGCGCAGGTCGGTGAGCGCCTTCTCCAGCTCGTCGCCGGTGGTCTGCGCGAAGCGGGTGATGCGGATGTAGCCGACCCCGGGCCGCAGCATGTAGGCGTACGGCACGCTCTCGATCGGGATCTTGGCGCGGTCGATCGAGAAGTGGAGCGGCTCGGTCTCGCCGTCACGGTCGATGGTGACCGCCACCGTGGTGCCGGCCGGGCCGCGCAGCAGCTTGAAGACGCCGTCGTTGGTCAGCGTCTTGGACAGCGGCTTGCCGTCGATCTCGACGATGCGATCACCCGCCTGGATGCCGAGCCGGTACGAGGGCCCGCCCTCCAGCGCGGCGATGACGACGATGGCGCCGTCGCGCAGGTCGAACTGGATGCCGACGCCCGAATACTCGCCGGAGAACTCCTCGTCCATGCGCTGCGCCCGCTCGACCGGCAGGTAGACCGTGTGCGGGTCGAGCGTCTTGAGCATCCCGTCGATCGCGCCTTTGATCAGCTTGTCGTTCTCGGGCGCCTCGACGTAGTTGTTCTGGACGAGGTAGAGGACCTGCGAGAACAGGTCGAGCTGGCTGCGCATGTCGTCGGTGGCATGGAGCCCGCGGGCCAGGCCGAAGCCCAGCAGCAACGCGAGCGACATCGCCACCGTGAGAGGGCCGAGCGAGGTGCGTCGGAAGAACGCCATCGAGGATGTCCCTAGGGGTTGGGGGTCAGACTGCCGGCGCGCGGACTCTGAGGCGGCCCAGGCGCTCCACGGCCGCTTCCAGTGTCTCGCGTCGGCGGGCAAAGTGGAAGCGAAGACGCTGCCGCCCTGCCGCCGGATCGGAATAGAAACTCGAGCCCGGCACCGCGGCGACACCGCCATCCGCCACCAGGTGGCGTGCAAAGGCGATGTCATCCGGGAAGCCGAATCCCGAGATGTCGGTCATCACGTAATACGCGCCGCGGGGCGGGAAGGTGCGGAATCCCGCGTCTTCCAGCGCCGGTACCAGGTAATCCCGGCGTGCCCTGTAGTTATCGGCGAGTCCTCGATAATAATCATCTGGCAATTCCATCGCCACCGCCGCGGCCTCCTGGAGCGGGGCCGGAGCCCCCACCGTCAGGAAGTCGTGAACTTTACGGATGGCCGAGCTGAGCGCGGGGGGCGCGAGGCAGGTGCCGATGCGCCAGCCGGTCACACTATAGGTCTTGGATGCGCCGCTGAGGGTAACGGTCCGCTCGCGCATCCCCTCGAGTGTGGCCAGCGTGATGTGCTCGGCGCCGTCGTAGAGGATGTGCTCGTAGATCTCGTCGGTGACCGCCACCACGTCCCACGTCCGGCACAGGGCGGCGATGTGGTCCAGCTCGGCGCGCGTGAACACTTTGCCGGTCGGGTTGTTGGGGGTGTTGATGACGATGGCCTTGGTGCGGTCGTTGAACGCGCGCGCCAGCTCGTCGGGATCGTAGGACCAGTCGGGCTCGCGCAGCCGCACGAATCGCGGGGTGGCGCCGCACAGGATCGCGTCGGGCCCGTAGTTCTCGTAGAAGGGCTCGAACACGATCACCTCCTCGCCGGGATTCACGAGGGCGAGCAGGGTCGCGATCATGCACTCGGTCGAGCCGCAGCAGACCGTGACCTCGGTCTCGGGATCGTACTCGAGACCGGTGAAGCGCCGGGTCTTGGCCACCAGGGCCTCGCGCAGGCGCTTGGCCCCCCAGGTGATGGCGTACTGGTTGATGTCGGCGCGCACCGCGCGCACGACCTCCTCCTTGATGGCCTCGGGGGCCGGGAAGTCGGGGAAGCCCTGCGCCAGGTTGACCCCGCCGTGCCGCTGGCACAGCCGGGTCATCTCGCGGATGACCGATTCGGTGAACAGCGTACTGCGCTGGGAGACGAGGGGACGCATGGGCTCTGGGAGTTTACCTTGCGGGAGCGCGGTCCCCAACGGGCAAGATGCTTGGGCTGGCGACCGGGGCGTGGCATTCCGCACGACCG
This sequence comes from Candidatus Eiseniibacteriota bacterium, assembly GCA_005893365.1. GTDB lineage: Bacteria > Eisenbacteria > RBG-16-71-46 > RBG-16-71-46 > RBG-16-71-46 > WS-11. Next base: position 3,905 of record VBPB01000179.1, on the reverse strand, counting down.
ACGCGGGTGGGACGGCGCGGGCCGGCGTCGGACCGGGAGGCCGACGTCGCGCCCGCCCCTTGGGACTCGTTGACAGGTGCCGTACCCCTCCGCCACCTTCCGCGCCCATGGATGCCCAGCGTGGGATCGCCCGCCGCATGGTCGTCGGCCTGCCGCGCGAAGGACTCGCGCCCGCGTGGGAGAAGGACTTCGCCGCCTATCCCCCGGCCGGCGTCATCCTGTTCGCGCGCGACTTCCAAGACCTCGAGGGGCTGAGGCGCCTCACCGCGCACCTGCGCGACCTGGCGCGACCGCGGCGCATCTTCATCGCCGCTGACGAGGAGGGCGGCTTCGTCTCGCAGCTGGCCGGCCACCTCACCGTGCCGCCCAACGCCGCGCTGCTCGCGCGGGGCGCCGAGCCCGGTGACGTCGAGTGGCTGGCGCGCGTCACCGGCGAGCGGCTGCGCGCGCTGGGGCTCGACTGGGCGTTCGCCCCGGTGGCCGACATCCACTCGGAGCCGCGCAACCCGGTGATCGGTCCCCGCGCCTGGGGGACCGCGCCCGACGCGGTGGCCGGCGCGGTCGCCGCGATGGTCCGCGGGCTGCGCGCGGGCGGGGTCGCGACCTGCCTCAAGCACTTCCCCGGTCACGGCGACACGGTGCTCGACTCGCACCTGGCGCTGCCGCGCTGCGACGCGCCGGCCGACCGGCTCGCGGCCCGCGAGCTGGCCCCGTTCCGCGCCAACCTCGACGCCGACGCCGTGATGACCGCGCACGTGGTCTATCCCGGGCTCGACCCCGAGCGCCCCGCCACGTTCTCGCGCGCCATCGTCCATGGCCTGCTGCGCGAGCGCCTGGGCTTCGCGGGGCTGGCCATCACCGACGCGCTGGAGATGAAGGGCGCCGCCCAAGGCCGCGAGCCGCTCGCGGCGGCGCGGATGAGCCTCGAGGCGGGGTGCGACCTGCTGCTCTACGCGTTCCACGACGAGGCGGTGCGCCGGCTGCGCCTGGCGCTCGCCGACGCGCTGGTGGACGGCGTCATCGACCGCGCCAACTTCGACGCCGCGCGCCCGCGGCTCGCCGCCTTCGACCACGCGCGGCCCGAGCCCACCGCCGAAGACCTCGCCCGGCCGCTCGAGTCGCTCACGCCCCCGGACTGGGAGCCGCGGCTCGAGCGCATCGTCGAGCGCGGGCTCGTCACCCGCGGCACCCTGCCGCCCGCGGCGGCCGCGGGGCCGTGGCGGGTCCAGGAGCCGGCGTTCGCACACGGGCCGACGCTGGCGTCGGAGATCGCGGCGCTGGGCGTGCCGCTTGCCGCGGGCGGTACACCGGCGCTCGAGGTGGTCGCGGTGATGAGCCGCGTCCCGCTGACGGCCATGGAGACGGAGCGCCTGCGCGCCCTGGCGCGCGCGCGGCCCGTGGCCTTGATCGGGCTCCAGAGCGATGCGTTCCTCGACGACGTGCCGGAGGCGGTGCTGCGCATCTCGGCCTCGGACGCTACCCCGCTCGCGCGCCGCGTGGTCGCGCGGGCCCTGGCGCACCAGCATCGCGCCGCCCTCGCGGCGCGGGCCTGACCCGCCGCGCGCCCTGGGCGCGGCCGAACCCTCCCCCGCCCGGGCTCGCGATCGTGATCACCGCCTCGCGGGCCAGGTCGAGCTGGAACTTGCCCGGGAGCCGCGACACGCGCCCCCGCGGCCCGGGCGCGCGGACGAGGTTGACGCCGCGCCCGCCGGGCCCACCGCCCGCGAGCCCATAGGGTCCGCGCGCGCGCCGCTCGGAGATCACCGTCACGCGCGCCGGGGCTTCGAGCGCGATGACCCGCGCGATGCCCTCGCCGCCGCGCCAGCGGCCGCGGCCGCCGCTCCCGCGCCGGATGCGGGTCGCCAGCACGCGCAGCGGGTAGGCGTGCTCGAGCGCCTCGACCGGCGTGTTGCGGGTGTTGGTCATGTGCGCCTGCATCGCGCGCTCGCCGTCCCAGCCCGGCCCGGCGCCGTGCCCGCCGCCGAGCGTCTCGTAGTAGGCGAATGGCTGTCCGGTGCGCGGATCGGTGCCGCCGATCAGGAGGTTGCTCATCGTGCCGTAGCTCGCGGCCGGGATGCGCCCGGGCAGCGCGCGCGCGAAGGCGCCCAGCACCACGTCCACGATGCGCTGCGAGGTCTCGACGTTGCCGGCCGCGACCGCGGCGGGCGGCCGCGGATTCACCACCGTCCCCGCGGGGGCCACCACCGCGATGGGCCGGAACGTGCCGTCGTTGACCGGCAGGTCGCCGCCCAGCACGCACCGGACCGCGTAGTAGGTGGCCGCGCGCGTGACCGCCGCGACGGCGTTGACCGGGCCCGGCGTCTGCGCGGCCGAGCCGGTGAAGTCCGCGCGCACGCGATCCCCGGCGAGCGTGAGCGTGACGGTGATGGGTACCGGCCCCAGCCCCAACCCGTCGTCGTCGAGCGCGTCGGTGAAGCGGTAGCGCCCGCGCGGCAGCCCGCGCAGCGCCGAGCGCACCCGCCGCTCGGCATAGTCCATCAGCGCCGCGGCCGCGCGGGCGAGCCCCGGCCCGCGGCCGGCCGCCTCGCGCCGCGCCAGATCGTGCAGCCGGCGCTCGCCGGTCGCCTGGGCGCCCAGTTGAGCGGCCAGGTCGGCGCGCCGCTCGTCGGGCGTGCGCACGTTGGCCAGCACCAGGGCCAGCACGTCGCGCTGGACGTGCCCGCCGCGCGCCAGGAACACCGGCGGCAGACGCAGGCCCTCCTCGTAGACCTCGCGCGCCAGCGGCATCGAGCCGGGGGCGGCCCCGCCGATGTCGGCGTGATGGGCGCGGCTCGCCACGATGAAGTCGGGGACGGCCCGGCCCCGCCGGCGCGGCCCCGGCAGGAAGACCGGCGAGACCAGCGTCAGGTCGGGCAGGTGCGTCCCGCCCGCGTAGGGGTCGTTGAGCAGCACCACGTCGCCGGGGGCCAAGGGGCCCAAGGCGAGGGCCGCCTCGACCGCGCGCGGCATGCTGCCCAGGTGCACCGGGATGTGCGCGGCCTGCGCCACCAGCCGGCCGCGCGCGTCGAACAGCGCGCACGAGTGGTCGAGGCGCTCCTTGATGTTGGGCGAGTGGGCGGTGCGCATGAGCGTCACCCCCATCTCCTCGGCGCAGGAGGCGAACAGCGCCTGGTAGAGCGCGAGCTGCACGCCGTCGAGGCGGCCCAAGCGCGTCATCGTCCCCTCCGGCTCAGGACCAACGTGCCGGTCGGGTGCATGCGGGCGCTCCAGCCGGGGGCGATCCAGAGCGTGGCGCCGTCCTCGGCGACGATGGCCGGGCCGCGCGTCGCGAAGGCGGCGTGAAGTCGCTCGCGGGCCCAGACGCGGGTGCGCAACCATCGTCCCTGGTGCCGCACGCGCGTCGTGCCGACCGGCGGGGTCGGGCGGCGGGGCAGGCGCGGGCGCGGCGGGTCGTCGCCCGGGAGCGAGCCGCGGGCTTCGAGCGTCACCACCTCGACCGCGCGGTCGCGCTCGGCGAAGCCGAAGCGGCGCTCGTGCTCGCGGTGGAAGCGCTCCGCGAGGCGCGGTCCGGCGGCGATCGAGAGCTCGTGCGACTGGCCGCGGTAGCGCATCTCGGCGCGGCGCTCGAGCCAACTCGGCGAGCACTTCCGTCTCCAGCCGGCGCCACTCGCGCTCGAGGCGCTCGCGGTGGCTCGCGTCCAGCAGCACGGTGCGGCTGCGCTCGCGCCGCGAGCCGCCGGTCATCGCCCCCAGCGCCGAGAGGACGCCCGCGTGACGCGGGCTCAGCACCACCGGCGTGCCGAGCGCCGCGGCCAGCGCGCAGGCGTGCAGGCCCCCGGCGCCGCCGAAGGCGACCAGCGCGGCACCGCGCGGGTCGTGACCGCGCTCGACCGAGACGCGGCGCAGCGCCGCCTCCATGCGGGCGTCGGCCAGCGCCACCACCC
>VBPB01000178.1 GCA_005893365.1 Candidatus Eiseniibacteriota bacterium | reverse complement strand
GCCATTCGAGGTGGGCGGAGGCGTTCCCGTTGGCGTCCCCCGAATAGGTGAGACGCGCGCCGAGCGCGTGGAAGGTGGGATAGAGCTCCAGCGTGCCGGGCGAGGAGGCGTTCTGCGCCCACGCCGGCGTCGCGACCAGGACGAGGAGGGTGGCCAGCACGCTCCGAACCGTCATGCGCATGGAGGACCTGCCCAGGAGGAAGTGCGTTGCGGTCTGCAATCCGGCGCCGGATCGGCGGCCGGAACCATCCGAAGCCGCGTTGCGGGATACAAGTTCCATGCCCGCCGTGACATGCCGCCCATCGCCCCCACGCCGCGCCGCGCGGAGCGGTCCTCCGCCTGCGTCCGTGCCGTGCATCACCCACCCTCCGTGTGTCGTGGGACCCGTCCACGCCGAGTCGGCCCCGAGCGGGGCGCCTCGCGACTCGCGCCATCGCATCCTAGGCGAGCGCGTGACCCACGGCGACCGCTTTCTTTCGCCCGCCGCCCGTGGTTCCCGCCTCGCCGCCGCACCTGGGGCACCCGCGCCGCTTGACCCGCACCGGTCGAGGAATGGCCCGGGCCGGATGGATTCCATCCGGCGTCCCCGCGATTCGCACGCGGGCGGCGTGCGCCGCCGGGCGTCTTGCGAGCGTGGCGCTAAGGCCCGCGCGGGGGCTACCAGCTCCTCCCCACGCTCATGCGCACGGTGCGCGGCGGGTCGTAGAGCCGCGGGTCGTGCAGCGGCACCCAGTGCGGCGTGGGGCCGGCGTTGGTCCAGTAGGCCCCGCCGCCCAGGCCGGTCTCGGTCCGGTAGGCGCCGTCATCGTCGAAGACGGTGTTGATGAGCGGGTTGGGATAGCCGTCGACGGTGGCCGCGCGCTCGCCGCGGGTGCCGAAGAGGTTGCGTGCCTCGAGGCCGACCTGGAGGCCGAGCGCCAAGGGCGGCGACCAGTGGAGATCGAGGTTGGTGGTCTCGGTCCAGCCGAAGCGCCGGCTGTTGACGAGCGTCACGTCGGCGAGGGCCTGCCGGCGCGGCTTGGGGGTCCAGGGCAGGCCGGATCCGACCTGGCTCGACCACGAGAGCGTGAGCCGGGGCCACGCCCACGCGCCGGCGACCAGCAGCGAGTGACGCCGGTCCCACGAGAGCGGCTCCTCGCCGATCGGGGCGGTGCGCACGTCCCGCACCGGACCGTAGGGATCGCCTTCCGGCCGCGATTCGAATCCCCAGGCGTGCATGAACGTGTAGTGCGCCTCGAGCCGGCCGCGCTCGCCGGCGACGTGGATCACGCTCAGCTCGAAGCCGGCGGCCGAGCCCTGGTCGTCGTCGGCGTAGCGCAGGTCCGTGGCCCCGCCGGGCAGCGCGAACTCGCGCGCGCCGGCGACCTGGGCCAGGTCGTGATAGAAGAACGAGGTCTGGAGCGCCCAGTCGGCGCGCAGGAGATGCTTGACCGCCGCCTCGTAGGCGCGGGTCATCGCCGGGCGCAGGGCGGGATTGCCGAGCGGCTGGCGGTGGGAGATCGCCGTGCGCGAGTCGTAGAGCAGGTCCCGCTCGGGGTCCTGCTGCAGCCGCGCGTACGACATCGAGAGCACGTCGCGGGGCGAGAGCGGGTAGGTGATGGCGAGGCGCGGCGACATCTGAACTGTCCCGCGCCGGCTCCCGGGCAGCGTCTGCCGCGTGGCTCGCGGGCCCGCGGTGTAGTACGCCGCGCGCAGGCCGCCGTTGAGCACGAGCCCGGCCGACTGCCAGCGGCCCTGTCCGTAGGCGAAGCCGCCCGGCGCCCAGGCGTGGTAGGCGCGGCGCGCGTCGAGCGGCGCGCCGGCCAGCGCCAGGTCCAGCTCGTCCATGCGGACGTCCTCGTAACTCCACCCCGCGCCGAGCTTGACCGTGTTCCCCGTCGTCGTGAGCGGCTCGGCGTCGGCGCGTACGCTCACCACGTCGCTGCCGCTCACGCGCGAGAGCGGGAAGTCCCCGCGGTAGACGTGGAACGGGTCCCCGGTGGCGTCGCGGTCGTAGACGGCACCGGGCGAAGCACCCCCGAGCGCCTCGCCGCCGCCGAGTGTCAAGCGCGTGCGGGTGCGGAGCCAGCCCAGGGCGAGCGTCGCCCGGCGCTGGCCGCGCGCGCGCGCTACCGTGAGCAACGTGGCGAGCTGGCGGTCGTCGCTCATCGGCAGATGGTCGGCCGCCCGGTAGCGCACGAAGCCCGGCTGGGCCGTCGGGCGGACGACGAGGTCGCCCACGCTGTCGGGCCCGACCCAGCCGTCCACCGACCAGGCCGGATCGTAGGGCTCGTGCACCTTGCGGCTGGCGAGGACTTGCAGGGCGAACGCCTGCGGGGCGGCGATCGGGGCGAGCTTGAACGAGGCGAGCAGCCGGTTCTCGGCGCGCCAGCCCAGCGAGAGCCCGGCGACGTGGTGACGCGCGTGCGAGCGCAGCGCCGGGAGCGACGTGTCGTCCAGCGTCGCGTCCCCCGCGGCGACGATGCCGAGCCCGAGGATCGCGAGCGGCGTGGTCGCGCGCGCGCTGATCCGGTCGTAGCGCGTGTCGCGCCCGCCGTCGGTCTGCCAGCGCAGCTCGCCGCCCGCGTGCGGGCCCGGGTCCACGGTGTGCAGGTCGAGGATGCCGGCGAGCGAGCCGGGGTAGCGGGCCTCGGGGGCGCCGCATACCAGATCTGCCGACCGCACCGCGAGCAGCGGCAGCTCCATCGGCCGGTGGCGCAGCGGCTCGTTGAGCGTCACGCCGTCGAGCTGGACGAGGGTCTCCCCCGCCCGGCCGCCGCGCACGTGCAGCTCCTCGCCCTGGACCACGACCCCCGGCTCCAGCGCCACCGCTTGGGCCAGGCCATCCACCGGATAGGCGTGCAGGGCCAAGGCGGCGATCGGGTGGACGGTCTCGCCCGACTTGAGGTCGTGGAGCAGGGCGCGCACCTCGAGCGTGGCGAACTCGCGGACCACGCGCCGCGCCCGCGTGGAATCCGCGGCGGCCAGCGTGTCGGGCGTCCCGCCGGCCGCCCACGCCGCGGCGGGGACGAGCCCCACCAGGACGCACAGGCGAGCGAGCAGGCGGCTCACACCCGGACGGGCTGGGCTGTGTCCGAAAACGGACGAGGGCGGGGTACCCGCGAGAGCGGGTCCGTCGCGGTCGAGCGACGAGCGGAATCGTGGCCTTCAGGCCACGTTGGAGCGAGGAGCCGACCGCGCAACGCAGCCATTCGGGCGTTTTCGGACACAGCCCCGGGCGTCAGGTCTTGGCGGGCAGCCCCGCGGCCGCGGGGCTCGGGACCGCGTGCGGCGCCTCGGCCGGTCGCGGCTTCGTGGTCGCCGCCGCCGGGATACCACCGCCCGTGGGCTCGCGGCCCGGCTCCTCCTCCTCGAGGTAGGTGTAGCCCGCCAGCCCCTCCTCGTAGCGGCGCATGAACAGCGCCGACTCCTCGAAGGTGAGCAGGCCGCGCCGGAGCGCTTCTTCGTTGGCCTGGCGGACGCGCTGGATCAGCTGCTGCTTGGAGTACTGGACGTAGCCGAGCACCTCGGTGACCGAGTCGCCCTCCACCACGTGGTCGATGCGGTAGCCGTTCTCGTCCAGCACGATGTGGACGGCGTTGGTGTCGCCGAACAGGTTGTGGAGATCGCCGAGGATCTCCTGATAGGCGCCGACCAGGAACACGCCGAGGAAGTACGGCCGGCCGTCGAACGAGTGCAGGTCCAGCGAGCTCTTCACGTCGCGCAGGTCGATGAACTGGTCCATCTTCCCGTCCGAGTCGCAGGTCAGGTCGGCGATGACGCCGCGCCGCGTCGGGCGCTCGCTGAGCCGGTGGAGCGGCATGGTCGGGAACAGCTGCTTGACCGCCCAGTGGTCGGGCACCGACTGGAACACCGAGAAATTGCCGTAGTAGGTGTCGGCGAGGCCCTTCTCGAGCCCTTCCAGGTCGTCCGGGACGTATTCGAGGTCGCGGATGATCTTGAGGATCGCCTCGCAGCAGCCCCAGAAGAGCTGCTCCACGCGGGCGCGGCCGCGCAGGTCGAGCAGGCCCACGTTGAACAGGTTGGTGGCCTCCTCCTTGAGCTGCAGCGCGTCGTGATAGGCCTCCTGGAAGTTCTTGCGCGAGACCGAGCGCCAGGTCTCGACCAGCTGGTGGATGACCGGCGGCTCGTCGGCGTCCACCGGCGGCGGGACCTGGCCGGCGAGGACCTCGTTCACGTCCAAGATGTTGAACACCAGCACCGAGTGGTGGGCCACCAGCGCGCGGCCCGATTCGGTGATGATGTCGGGATGCGGCAGGGCGGCGGTCTCACAGGCTTCCTGGACCGCGGCGACGATGTCGTTGGCGTACTCCTGCTGCGTGTAGTTGGTCGACGAGGGCCAGTTGGTGGAGGACCCGTCGTAGTCCACGCCCAGGCCGCCGCCGGCGTCGAAGTACTTGAGCCCCGCGCCGGCCCGGGCCAGCTCGACGTAGATGCGGGTGGCCTCGCGCATCGCGTCCTTGATCGCGCGCACCGAGGAGATCTGCGAGCCGATGTGGAAGTGGAGCAGCTCGAGGCAGTCGAGCATCCGGGTCTCGCGCAGCTGATCCACCAGCATCACCAGCTCGGTCGAGGTGAGGCCGAACTTGGAGCGGTCGCCGGTGGACTCCATCCACTTGCCCGCGCCCTTGGTGGTGAGCTTGGCGCGCACGCCGATGTGCGGGCGCACGCCCAGCCGGGTCGCCACCTGGAGCAGCAGCGCCAGCTCGCGGAAGCGGTCGATGACGATGATCGGGTAGCGGCCGAGCTTCTGCGAGAGCAGCGCCGTCTCCATGTACTCGGCGTCCTTGTACCCGTTGAGGATCAGCAGCGCGTCGGGGCTGTCGAGCAGGGCCAGCCCGGCCAGCAGCTCGGGTTTGGAGCCGGCCTCGAGGCCGAGCCCGTAGGGGCGGCCGAAGCGCACCAGCTCCTCGACCACCTGATGCTGCAGCCGTACTCGCGGATCGCCACGTCGAAGCAGCCGAACAGCGTGCGGACGCGGCTGTCGAGGATGTCGGGGAAGCGCATGAGCAGCGGCATGTCGAGCCCGCGCCGCTGCAGGTCGAGCACCAGGTCGTGCAGGTCCACCCGCGGGCCGCCGGGACCGGAGGGGGTCACATCGACGTGCCCGGCGTCATTGATGCCGAAGTAGCCGCTCGACCATCCCGCCACGTTGTAGAGCGAGGCCGAGTCCTTGGTGGTCCAGGCACGAATGTCGTTCAACGATGTCCCTCCCGGCGCGATGCGCCCGAAACCCGGATGAAGCTGCGCGTGCGTGCGGCCTGAGGGCGCAAGACTACAGGCAGCCGCTTGGCAATGCGAGCCTCGTCTGCGCGCCGCCGCTGCTCGGGCGCGCCCGCGGACCCCGCCGCGACGCCGCGCGCGCGCGGCCGTGCCCGCCCTCGCGGCTTCGGCACCTCGAGCCGCGCGCTCCAGCCGAGTGTGGGTCGCGCGTTCGTGCGGGCCTGGTGCGGCCGCGAGCGACGGGATCACTCCCCCCTCAAACCCGCCGGGCGAAGCGCCGATACCCCAACCGGCCATGCCGTAGTCAGGACCAGGAGCAGCCGAGATGCCGGTGACGGACCACCCGAGCCGCTCGTGGCGGGCGCGCGCGCGCCTCGCGCCACGGATCGCGGCCCTCGCCCTGGCCGCGTGTGCGGCGGGCTGCGCGACCACGGGCACCACCATCCGCGGCACGCTCGCACCGCCGCCCCCGAGCGGGACGGCCGCCCGGGGCCAGGTCACCGCCGCCGCGCGGGTGGACACCACCCGCCTCAAGGAGGCGGTCGCGTACATCGTCGACGATCTCGAGCCGGTCACGGCGCGCACCCCCAAGCCGCAACCCGAGCGCGTCCGCCAGACGCGCACCGGCTTCGTGCCGAGGGTGGCGGTCGTCGCGGCGGGGACCTCGGTGAGGTTCGAGAACGCCGACACCGTCTACCACAGCGTCTTCAGCGTCGCCCAGTCCAAGCGCTTCGACACCGGCCTGTTCGCGCCGGGCACGGCGCGCACGGTCGTGTTCGACCACCCGGGGCTGGTCAAGCTCTACTGCTCCATCCATCCGCGCGCCTCTGGCCTGGTCCTGGTGCTGCCCAACCGGCACTTCGCCCGGCTGGACGCCCACGGCGGGTTCCGGCTGCCGCCGCTGCGTCCCGGCGCCTACGTGGTCAAGGTCTGGCACCCGACCTACGGGGAGCGGAGCCTGCACATCCGCGTTCCCGACGACTGCCGCGACCCGATCCGGATGGCCCTGTGACCCTGCGCCTCGGCCTGCGTTGGAAGATCCTGCTGCTGGCGGTGCTGGCACCGGTGGCGCTCGGTCTGGCGGCGCTGACGGTGGTGAACCATCGGGTCTCGGCCCACGTGCGCACCACCATCGATGAGGACCTCACCCGTTCGGCGCGCGTCTGCGAGGCGTTGATCCAGGCGCGGGCCAAGGCACTCGAGTCCGCGGCCCGGGTGGTGGCGCAGGACCCCCGCTTCCTCTCGGTCATGGCGCTGGCGGGCTCGTCCTCGGACCGGCAGGTGCGTGCCACCGTGGCGGGCGTGGCCCGGGACTTCAACCTCATCGCCCGCGCCGACCTGTTCGAGGCGTTCGACGCGCACGGCCGGCTCGTGGCCTCGATCGGCCACGACGCCTCGGACGCGGCCCGGCGCGGCAGCACCCTCCAGGCCTCGCGCGCGAGCGGGAGCGCCACCGGGCTCCTAGTCCAGGGGGACGGCCTGCTCCAGGTCGCGGCGGTCCAGGTGGTCGCCGGCGGACGGCGCGTGGGCACGCTGCTGGTCGGACTGCGCGTGGGGACCGCCCTCGCCGCCGAGCTGGGACGCCTCACCCGGAGCCAGGTCAGCTTCCCGATCGGCGATCCGCTCGCGGCTCGGCCGGCGCCGGCCCCGCGCGGCGTGGTCGAGGTCGCTTCGGACGGACGGCGCAGCCTCACCCTCTCCGACGCGCTCCCGGGGGCGGACGCCGCGACCCCCGCGCGCTACCTGCTGCGGCGCGCGCTCGACCAGGAGATGGCTTTCCTGGGCGTCATCCAGAGCGAGCTGGTCGGGCTCGCCCTGATCATCCTGCTGGCGGCGGTCGGGGTCGGCCTGATGGTCACGATGGCCATCACCCGGCCGGTGGGCGACCTGGTCCGCGCCGCCGAGGCGATGGAGCGCGGCGACTACGATTCGCCGCTCACGGCGCGCGGGCGTGACGAGCTCGGCTACCTGGCCCAGCGCTTCCGCGACATGCGCCAGCACGAGCGGGACTACGTGAGCAGCCTGGAGGCGGTCGCGCGCTTGAAGAGCGACTTCATCACCGTCGCCTCGCACGAGATGCGGACCCCGGTGACGCTCATCAAAGCCTACGGGGAGCTGCTCGGCGACGGACGCCTGGGCCCGGTCACCGCCGAGCAGAGGCGCGCCCTCGAGGTGATCCAGCAGAGCGCCGACGTCATGGTGCGCATCACCAACGACGCCGAGTCCATGGCCGAGCTGCAGGGCGAGCGCCCCCACCTGCAGCTGGTGGAGGTCGACCTGGGCGCGGTGGTCCAGGACGGCGTCGGTGCGGCGAAGGCGGATGCGCCCGGCCGCCGCGTGCCCATCGCCGTGCGTCTCGACGCCCGCCTGGGCCGAATGCCCGTGGACGCGGCGCGCCTGGCCCAGGCGATCGCCCACCTGGTGCGCAACGCCATCCGCTTCACGCCCGACGAGGGCTCGGTGGACGTCTCGGCGCGGCGCGAGGCCGGCGCCCTGGTGGTCGCGGTGTGCGATACCGGCGTGGGCGTCCCGGAGGAGCGACAGGCGCACCTGTTCCGCGCCGCGTTCCTGCTGAGCGACGCGATGAACCACCACTCCTCGAGCCGCCTGGAGTTCAACTCGGCGGGGCTCGGCCTCGGCCTGCCGATCGCGCGCGGGATCGTCGAGGCGCACGGCGGCACGATCGCGGTCTGGAGCCGGCCCGGAGAGGGCAGCACCTTCACCATCCGCATCCCCGAGCCGAAGGACGCCGGGGCCGCCCGCGCGGCTTGACGGTAACTTGACCTGACCCTTAGGCCCGCGCAGGTGTATGGTGCTGGCGTGCCCGTCGGGTACGCGGGGGTCAGCGAGCCCCGCGCCACCTGGGCCCGCTTCAGTCCAAGCACGGCTCTCCCCTCGTGCGGCTGACTCGTCGTCTGGTATTCGGATCCGAGTCCCATCCCACCGGCCGCTTCAGCGGAGGAGCTCAGCATGCGCAAACCCACGCAGATCGTCCTCGCCGTCCTCATCGTCCTGTTCGCCGGCTCGACCGCGGTGCTGTACTCCAAGTACCGCCAGTCGTCCGCCGAGGTGGTCCAGAGTCGGACCGCGGAGGCGGAAGCCCGCACCAGCTACGGACGCACCCTGGATCAGATCGCCGAGATCCAGGACAGCCTCAACGCGATCTCGTTCGACTCGGGAGCGACCCAGCTGCTCGCGCAGGACCTGCGCTCCGAGCAGAAGCTCACCGAGCCCCAGGGCAAGGAGGCGCTCGATCGCATCGCCGTCCTGCGGTCGAGCATCCTGCGCAGCAAGGACATGATCCGCAGGCTGGAGACCAGCTCGAAGAAGAACGGCATGAAGGTGGCGGGCCTGGAGAAGATGGTCGCCAACCTGAAGCAGACCGTGGCGGAGAAGGAAGGGCTGGTCGCCGAGCTCAGCACGCGCGTCGACTCGCTCCAGACCCAGGTCACCGGGCTGACCGCCAGCGTCCAGGAGACGCAGGAGCAGGTGCGCACCCGCGACGTCACGATCGAGGAGAAGCGCAAGGAGCTGGCGACCGTGTACTACATCGTCGGCAAGAAGAAGGACCTCAAGGCCGCCGGCGCCGTCGTCGCGACCGGAGGCGTCCTCGGCCTCGGCAAGAGCCTGCTGCCGGCGCCCAACATCAACGAGAGCGTGCTGACCGCCCTGGACACCGACCAGGAGAGCGTCATCCGCACGCCCGCCGCCAAGGTCCGGGTGCTGTCCGCCCAGCCGGCCTCGAGCTACGAGCTGCGCCTGGGCGAGGACGGGCACATGGAGATCCACATCCTCAACCCGAGCGAGTTCCGGAAGGTGCGTCAGCTGGTGGTGCTGGAAGCCTAGCGACATCTCCCGCCACGCCGGGCGCCGCGTCGGCGTCCGGCCGATGGCGGCGTTGCATGCGACGGCCGGCTCGGATCCTCCCGGGCCGGCCGTCACGCTGTCCGCGAGCGCGGGGTGCCGCGCCAGGACCGGGTCGCCGAGGCGCGGCGCGGCCACGCGGCCGCAGTCCCACACGCACTCCATAACTCCGCTCTAAGCCTCGGGCCCCACCGCCAAGACCACAGGAAGACGTGAGCTACGGGGGGAAGCCCCCCGCCCGAACGGCGAGAAATCTCTCGCCCCGTGCTCTGGTTAGCGGTATAAGATACAGACATGATTTCGGACCGGGGGCAGATCGAACGGCGACGGCGCCGGCTGCGCGCCGAGCTGCGGGCGCTGAGCGAGCAGCCGCTGATGCGTGGCTCGGTGGTCGAGCGGCTGCGGCGCTGCGGACGTGCGAACTGCGCCTGTGCCCGCGATCCGCGGGCCCGCCACGGCGGGACGTTCTTCACGGTGCACCTGCAGGGCGCGACCCGGGCCGCGCACGTGCGACCGGACGACGAGGCCGCGGTGCGCGCGGCGGTGGCGGCCTACCAGCGACTGTGGACCGTGATCGACGGGCTGACCGTGTGCGAGCTGGCGGAGCTCAAGCGGCAGGCGCGCGAGCGCCGGCGCGCCCGCCGGCGCCGGCGCGGGTGAGATGCGCCCGGGGCCGCGGGGCGAGGGTCGGCGGAGTATCCTGCCGTTCGTGATCGAACCGACCGAAGCCGAAGCCGTCACGGCGCGCGCTGGGCTGCCGCTGGTGGTGGAGACGATGCGGGCGCTGGGGGTGGACGAACTGGCGCAGGCGGCGCTGCCGGAGCCCAAGCGGCGGCGCGGGTTCACCCCGGCGCAGAAGCTGGAGGCGCTGGTGACGCTGCTGGCGGCGGGCGGGGACCGAGTGGAGGACGTGCGCATCTTGAGCGAGGACCGGGGCCTGGAGCGGCTGCTGGGCGGTGGCTTTCCCTCGCCGGATGCGCTGCTGGACTTCCTGGGGCAGTTCCACGATCCGGCCTGCTGGGCGGAGCGGCCGGCGGACAAGAAGGCCTACGTGCCGCCGGAGTCGGCGGGGCTGCGGGGCCTGGACGCGGTGCTGCGGGCGGTGGTGGCGCGGGGGGCGGACCCGGGGACGCGGCGGGCGACCGTCGACCACGACGGGACGATCATCGCGGCGCACAAGCGCGAGGCCACGGTGGCCTACGAGGGCACGCGCGGCTATCAGCCGCTGGTGGCGGTGTGGGCGGAGGAGCAGTTGATCGTGGCGGACGAGTTCCGCGACGGCAACGTGGCCGGGGGCGAGGACCCGCTCTCGTCGGTGCAGCGGGCGATGGGCAACCTGCCGGGGTGGGTGAGGGAACGCTACTTCCGCGGGGACTCGGCGTCGTACTACCGCCCGCTGCTCCAGTATCTGGTGGGCGAGGGGATCGGCTTCACCATCAGCGCCGACCTGACCCAGGAGTTGCGGACCGGCTGCCAGGCGGTGCCGGCGGGCGACTGGGTGGAGCTGGAGACGCGGGCGCGCGAGCGGGTCGACCTGGCCGAGCTGGCGTTCACGCCCGGGGACTGGCCGAAGTCGGCGGCGCCGCTGCGCTACCTGGCGGTGCGGTTCACGCCGCGCCAGGCCGAGCTGTTCGAGGGGACGCCCAAGTACCTGGCGATCGTGAGCAACCGCGCGGGGGTGGCGGCGGGCCCGCTGGTGCGCTGGCACTGGGAGAAGGCGGGCACGATCGAGCACGTGCACCGGGTGATGAAGGACGAACTGGGGGCCGGGGTGATGCCGAGCGGACGCTTCGGCGCCAACGCGGCCTGGTTCCGGATCAACGCGCTCACCTTCAACGTGCTCACGGTGCTCAAGCGGCGGGCGCTGCCGGCGCGCCTGCGGGAGGCCCGGCCCAAGCGGCTGCGCTTCGAACTGTTCACCCTGCCCGGCAAGCTGCGCGTCCACCAGAGCCGCCTGGCGGTGCGGACCTCGCTCGGCGCGGCGCGGCTCGAGGAAATCGGGGAGGCCCGCAGCCACCTGCTGGCGCTGCTCGAGGCGCGTGCGGCCGGCTAGACCGGCCGCGCCTGCACCTCGCACCATCGCGTCGGGAGCCG
>VBPB01000177.1 GCA_005893365.1 Candidatus Eiseniibacteriota bacterium | reverse complement strand
GCGGGTCGGTCTCGGTCAGGTACGAGAGCGCGTTCAGGGCGTTGAACAGGAAGTGCGGCCGCACCTGGGCGTGGAGCGCCCGCAGCTCGGCGCGGGTCGCCGCCTCGCGCAGCTCGACCGCGCGCCGCTCGGCGGCCCCGCGCTGCTCCTGGAGCGCCAGGTTCTCGAGCCGCATGCCGGCCTGGGTGAGCAGGTTGTCGACGGCGCCGCGCGTATCGAGCGGCAGCTCCTCAGAGGCGGCGAGCCGCGGCGGTCCGCTCGGCGGCCAGGACAGCGCCACCTGGCGGCCCAAGCCGCGGGTCAGGGCGGCCTCTACCGAGGCGCGCACCTCCTCGCGGTCCAGCGACTGGAGCAGCTCGCGGCCGGCCTGGTCCAGGGCGGTGCGCAGCACCATCGGGTCGCGCCGGAACAGGCGGTCCAAGGCCCGCTGCAGGCGCTCGCGCAGCGGCGCGAAGGCGAACGCCACCGCCAGCGCCGCCACCACGTTGATCGCCAGCGCCCCACCACCCCCGACAGCAGCGCGTACGGCAGCCCGCGCTCGAGCAGGCGCCGCGGGTCGAAGGCCGGGTCGCGGGCGATCAGGAACGCCATGACGAACGGCGTGAACAGCAGCCCGAAGCTCACGCCGGTCAAGAGCAGGCGGAAGATCGGGAACTGGAGCATCGCCTCGAAGCTGTCGTTCTCGAGCGCCCAGCCGGTCGCCGCCCCGAGCAGGAGGAACAGCGCCACCAGCATGGCCAGCACGCGCTGGCTGCGGAACGGCTGCCAGTCGTCGCGTCCGGCCCGCCCGTAGCGCTCGACCAGGGACACCACGCCGATCACCATCGCCACGGTCTGGAAGATGCTGAACGGCACGCTGTCGGGCTTCCCGGTGGTGACGCGCTGCCACACGAAGTAGATCGGCGCCAGGTAGCCCACCGCGACCAGCCAGGCCCACGGGCTGCGCCACACCTCGCCCGGACGCCAGCGCGGGCGCGGGAACACCGCCATGAAGTGCATGAAGGTGGCGGGCGTCCAGCAGATGAGCGCGGCGTAGAAGGTCAGGTAGCGCTTGAACAGCCCCGCCGGCTCCAACTCGGGATAGCGGTAGATCTGGTGGATGGTCGAGATCGCCTGGAGGTTGGCGAACAGCAGGAACACCCAGGCGGTGCCGAGGTCGGTCCGGCGCCACACCAGCAGGAAGGCGACCAGCGGGACCGCCACCACCGCCGTCAGCGGCACGATCAGCACGCGCAGGCGCTGCCAGGTCGAGAGGTGGACCGGCGGCATGACCACGCGTAGGCGCTGGCCGCCCCGCTCGATGTCGAGCGTGAACGCCTCGTGCGGGAGCGTGGCGCGGGCCGCCGAGGCGCGCAGGTGCATCGGCTGCATGCGCTGCCCGTTCACGGCGACCAGCAGGTCGCCGGACCGGAGCAGGCCCTGCGAAGGCGGGCCCAGCACCCGGTCCACGCGCGAGAGCCCCCGGCCGGGATCGGTGATGAGCGAGACGCCGAGGCGGGGATAGGGCGCGTGCGTGAGCAGGCGCGGGGCCGCGAAGGCGAGGGCCATCACCACCCCGGTCACCGCGAGCACGCGGCGGATGCGGGGATCCTGTGTCACCACGCGACTCTCCCATACGGCCGGGACGGGCTCAACCGGTGCCCGCCCCCGGCAGCGGACCTCGGAGCCGGCAAGCGTACCGGGGCGCGCGGGGCCGGGGGTCCCCCCGCCGACCGGCGCGGCAACCGGGCGACGAGCGCGGCCGGAACGCTACGCCGTTCGCACCGCGGATGCATCGGGAGCATGGGGGATGGCGGCCGATCCGGCACCCCTGTCAGGGATCTGTGCGGCCGCCGATTTGCTTATGAATTGCCGTGTGAGGCCGGGACCGCGCTGGCCTATACTCCGCGGCTGCTTCGCGACCGTGGTCCCTCGCGATCACGAACCTGTCGGGTGGGTGCCGGGCGCCGGGCGATGAGCCGGCGGCCGCGGGCACCCCGGTCCAGTGGAGGTCCTTCCTTGAAGCTCCCGAGCACGCTCGTCCTCGTCCTGGCGCTGGCGGCGGTCCCGCCGGCGATCGCCCAGGCGCCCGCCCCGACCGCGAAGCCGGCCGCACCCCCGCCGGCCCCCTCCCAGCGCCTCGACGGCATCGCCGCGGTGGTGAACAACGAGGCCGTGCTCCAGAGCGACGTCGAGGAGCAGCTCTACCTGTTCCTCATGCGCTCGCAGACCCAGGTGGACTCGGCGACGGTCGACACGCTGCGCACCCAGATCCTGAACCAGCTCATCGACGAGAAGCTCATCCTCGCCGAGGCGCAGCGGCTGGGGATCACGGTGTCCGACGCCGAGGTCAACCGGCAGGCGCAGGAGGCACTCGCCGACACCAAGTCGCGCTTCGACACGCCGGCGGCCTACCAGGACCAGCTCCGCAAGGAGAACATGAACGAGGAGCAGCTGCTCGAGAAGCTGCGCGGCGAGGCGCGGCGCCAGGCGCTGGTGTCGCGGCTGATGAACAAGCAGGTGCCGCACCGGACGCTGGGGCAGCTGGAGGCCGAGACCTACTTCAAGATCCACAAGGACAAGTTCCCGCACGCGCCCGCGGAGCTGAGGCTTTCGGTCATCCAGATCCCGGCGCAACCCGAATCGCTCGCCGACGCCAAGGCCAAGGCCCGCGCGGTGGCGATCCGCGCCCGCATCGTCTCGGGCGAGAAGTTCGCCAAGGTCGCGGCGGAGGCCTCGGACGACGAGACCTCGGCGCGCTCCGGCGGCGACCTCGGCTACCTGGTGCGCGGCAGCATGGACCCCGCGTTCGAGAAGGCGGTGTTCACGCGCAAGCTCAACACCGTCGACGCCCCGGTGCGCACGATCTACGGCTGGCACGTCATCGAGGTGCTCGACCGCGACACGCTGAAGACCAAGGCGGGCCGCGACACCCTCGGCCAGGACAAGCAGCCGCTGCTCGAGGCCCACGTGCGCCACGTGCTCGTCCGCGTGCCGCTCACCGACGCCGACGTGGAGCGCACCCGCAAGCTGGCCGAGAGCGTGCGGGCCCAGGCGGTCGCGGGCAAGCCGTTCGCCGAGCTGGCGAAGCAGTACAACCGCTACGCCGGCCCGCACAGCGACGACGGCGACATCGGCTTCCTGCCGCTCACGAGCCTCCAGGCCAACATCCGCTCCGGGCTCGACACCGTCCAGGTGGGCGGGGTGAGCCAGGTGCTGGTGAATCAGGCGGGCTTCAACATCTTCCGCGTCACCGAACGCAAGGCGGATCGCGAGTACGCGCTGGACGAGATCAAGGGCGAGCTGCCGCAGGTGGTGAGCGAGATGATCTTCCGCGAGAAGCTCGACGAGTGGGTGAAGGGGCTGCGCGCCAAGGCCCACATCCAGATCAACAAGTCGTAGGCGCGCGCGGGGCGATGCGATTCGACGTGGTGCTCGCGGAACTCCGGTTGTTCAAGAGCCGGACCCAGGCGAGCCTCGCCGTCCAGGACGGGCTGGCCCTGCTGAATGGGGCCGTGGTGAAGCCGGGCCACGGGGTCAAGCCCGGCGACCGCATCACCCTGACGGGCCCCGCCGGCACGCGCACCTGCGAGGTGCTGGAGCTGCCCCGGGCCTCGCTGTCGCGCGCCGCCGCCCGCGAGCTGGTGCGCGAGGTGTCGCGGGAACCGCCGCCGGAACGCTGAGTCGTGCTGGCCGCGGGCGGAGGGCCGCCCGTGCTAACGTGCGCCGCGATGGGATTCCCACGCCGGGTCGCGCCGGAACAGCTCGATGCGTTGGCCGCCCAAGACGCCGCGGCGATCCAGTCGCGGCGTGACCTCCAGCGTCTGAATGTGATGATGGGTCAGCCCGCGGCGATCGCGCGCCCGCTGGCCGCGCACGCCGCGGCGCGCCCGATCCGCCGCCTGATCGATCTGGGCGGGGGGGACGGCACGCTGCTGCTGCAGGTGGCAAGACGGCTGGCGTCGTGCTACCGCGGCGTGCAGGGTGTGGTGGTCGACCGCCACAGGCTGGTGAGCCCGCGGACCCGCGAGGCGTTCGCGGCCCTGGGCTGGGGCCTCGAGGCGGCAACGGCCGACGCGTTCGAGTGGCTCCGCTGCGCCCCGCCGCAGGCGGGCACGGTGGTGATCGCGAACCTGTTCCTCCATCACCTGCTCGAAGCACCGCTGGGTGCCCTGTTGGCGCAGGTCGCGGCCCAGGCGGAGTTGTTCGTCGCCTGCGAGCCGCGGCGCTCGCGCTTCACCCTGGGCGCCAGCGGGCTGGTCGGGTGGATCGGCTGCAATGCGGTGACGCGGCACGACGCCACGACCAGCGTGCGGGCCGGATTCACCGACCGTGAGCTCTCGCGGCTCTGGCCGGCCGGTGAGGACTGGCGGACCGAGGAAGGCCCCACCGGCCTGTTCAGTCATTCCTTCGTCGCCTCGAGGCGGGGCGGATGACCGGCGCGGGCGGCGGCCAAGGATCGGCGCGCCGGTCAGGGCGCGCGGAACGCGAGGACCGCGTTGAGGCCGCCGAAGGCGAAGGAGTTCGAGAGGGCCGCCTCCACCCGCGACGCCCGCGCCTGGTTGGGAACCACGTCCAGGTCGCACTCCGGATCCGGCGTGGTGAAGTTGGCGGTCGGCGGCAGCACGCCATGATGGAGGGCCAGCACCGTGGCCACGGCCTCGAGCGCTCCCGCGGCACCCAGCGCATGACCGTGGAGTGACTTGGTCGAGCTCGTCGCGAGCGCGGGCGCGCGGACCCCGAAGACCTCGTGGATCGCCCGGGCCTCCACGGGGTCGTTGCCGAGTGTGCCGGTGCCGTGGGCGTTGACGTAGCCGATGGTCTCGGGCGTGAGACCGCCATCGGCGAGCGCCGCGCGCATCGCCCGCGCCGGGCCGGCCACGGCCGGCTGCGTGATGTGGTGCGCGTCGGCCGAGAAGCCGGCGCCGGCCAGCTCCGCGTAGATCCTGGCACCGCGCGCGCGCGCCGCCTCCAGCGGCTCGAGCACCAGCATCGCGCCCCCCTCGCCCAGGATCATCCCCTTGCGATCGCGCGAGAACGGGCGGCAGGTGTCGGGGGCGATCACGCGCATGGCCTCCCACGCCTTGAGGCTCCCGAAGCCGAACGGCGCCTCGCTGCCGCCGGCGAGCGCCACGTCGGCCTGGCCGCCGCGCAGCATCCAGAGCGCCTGCCCGATGGCATGGCTCGCCGAGGAACAGGCCGACGACACCGAGAAGGTGGGACCGGTGAGTCCGAGCTCCATCGCGATGTGGCTGGCGCCGGCGCAGGACATCACGCGCGGGATCGTGAGCGGATGGACGCGATCGCGGTTCCGGCGGTAGAGCTCGACGAACTGCGCATCCTGCGAGCCCTGCCCGCCGATCGCGCTGCCCACGATCACGGCGGCGCGCTCCTTGAGCGCCGGCGTCCACTCGAGCCCCGCATCGCGCACCGCCTCGCGCGCCGAGACCAGCGCGAAC
The DNA here is from genome assembly GCA_005893365.1 of Candidatus Eiseniibacteriota bacterium. Classification (GTDB taxonomy): domain Bacteria; phylum Eisenbacteria; class RBG-16-71-46; order RBG-16-71-46; family RBG-16-71-46; genus WS-11. Next base: position 1,717 of record VBPB01000177.1, on the reverse strand, counting down.
TGGGCGAAACGGTCGAGCAGCTCGACCTGCCGGGGTTCGAAGTGCGCCGCGGGATCGAAGCCGCGCACTTGGGCGCCGTGAGCGAAGCGCAGGCTGCCGGGCGCCACACCCTGGAGGGGCTCGAAGCCCGATCGCCCTTCGCACAGCGCCGACCAGAACTCGCGGGCGGTCGGACCCAGCGCGCTGATGCAGCCCAGACCGGTCACGACGACCCGGCGCATCAGCCTCGACCCGCGCACGCGGGGCGGGCCCCGAACCGACGGGGACGCCTCACGGGCCGGCGGCCACCACCCGCTTGAGCCGGCGGATGCACTCGATCACGTCGCCGACCGTCCTGGCGCTGCGGGCCTCCTCGTCCGGGATCGACACGCCGACCTGGTCTTCCAGCTCGAACAGGAGCGTGATCGTGTCGAGGGAGTCGAGGCCCAGGGACTCGAGCGTGCGCTCCGCCGTGAGACCCTCCCCCACGCCGGGCTTCACCTTGGCCAGGGCGGAGAACACCTGTTGGGTCAGGACGTCATCCATGGGTCATCACTCCGCGCCGATTCTAGGTGAACCCTCGAACCGGGCACAATCGTTGGTCGCCTCGGCGGTGGGTTGCTAGAATCGGTCCGCTCGCGTTCCGGTTGTGGTTCCGCCCATGAGGGGACGGCCCGGCATGACTCCCAACACCGTCCCCCCCGTGACCCTCGCGGCGACCGCCACCGCCGTGCCGCCCTTTCGCATCGGGCGCGACGAGGTGAAGACGTATCTGCAGCGGGTCTTCTCCCTCGATGCCTCCCGCCTCGAGGCGATGCTGGCGATCGTGGACCACTCGCAGGTGAAGCAGCGCTACTGCGCCCATCCGATCGAGACCATCATCGCGCCGCGCCCCCTCGACCAGATCAACCGCGAGTACGCCGATCACGCCGTGCGCCTGGGCGCCACCGTGGTCGAGGCGTGCCTGAAGCGCGCCGGGATGACGGCGGCGCAGGTGGACCTGTTCATCACCGTCTCGTGCACCGGGGTGATGATCCCCTCGCTCGACGCCCACCTCGCCAACCGCTTCACCTTCCGCTCCGATGTGCGCCGGCTGCCGATCACCGAGCTGGGCTGTGCCGCGGGTGCGGCCGCACTCGGGTACGCCGCCGACCACGTGCGCGCCTACCCCGAGGCCACGGTGCTGATCGTCGCCGTGGAGCTGCCCAGCCTCACGTTCCAGCGCTTCGACACCTCGCAGGCCAACCTCATCTCCTCGATCCTGTTCGGCGACGGCGCCGCGGCGGCGATCGTAACGGGCCAAGGCGCGGCCCGCGGCCCGCGCATCGCGCGGCACGAGAGCTTCCTGTTCCCGGACTCGCTCGGCGCCATGGGCTTCGAGCTCCAGGCGAGCGGCTTCCACATCGTCCTGTCGCGCGACGTGCCGGAACTGATCCGCCGGGAAGTCCGCGGCCTGGTCGATGGAGTTGGGCGCGTTCATCGTGCATCCCGGCGGGCAGAAGCTCCTGACCTTCATCGAGGCGGAGCTCGGCCTGACGCCGGCGGACACGGAGTGCTCCTGGCACGTGCTGCGCGAGTATGGCAACCAGTCGAGCGCCTCGGTGCTGTTCGTCCTGCACGAGTGGCTCACGCGACGCACGCCGCCCGCGGGCGCCCCCCGCCCGGAGGGCTGCACGGGGCTCCTGGCCGCGTTCGGCCCGGGATTCAGCGCCAACCTGGTCCTGCTGCGCTGGTGAAC
>VBPB01000176.1 GCA_005893365.1 Candidatus Eiseniibacteriota bacterium | reverse complement strand
CGGGCCCTTTCCGAGACGGCACGAGCGCGTGGCGATGGGCTTCGCCCAGCGTCGCGTCGTGCTCGACCGCGTGCTGTTCGAGGCGGCCGCGGCGAACCCGGGGGTCGAGGCTCGGACCCAGGCGATGGTCGAGGCTCCGATCGTCGCGGGCGGGCGCGTGGTGGGCCTGGTCGTCAACGGGGAGGCCCGGCGGGCGGCCCTGACCGTGGCGGCCGATGGCGTGCACTCTTCGCTGCGGAGGGCACTCGGCCTCGACCGGGCCGCGCGGCATCGCCGGGTCGGCATGCGCGCGCACTTCCGGCTGGCCGCGGA
>VBPB01000175.1:4742-11169 GCA_005893365.1 Candidatus Eiseniibacteriota bacterium | reverse complement strand
ATACTCGGGGTTGATGAAGGAATGGAGCAGATGCGCCAGGTAGACGTTGACGTCCTCGTCGTAGAAGTCCTGGTTGGAGACCAGGCCCGTCTCCATCCGGCTGTAGAGGAGACAGTTGATCATGAAGTAATACGTCGGCTGGACGCTGCGGCTCGTTTCCTTCAAATCGATGTAGTGGCGCGGGTTCATCCAGTGCCCCTTCCCTGGTGTCCCCCGCGGCGTGTGGGGGACACGACGGCGCTCTCCAGCCGACGTCATTTCGCATCGTCCATGCCATGACACGAAAGCGGCCCGTTCCGGTGGCCCGGGCGCCGGGGAGCCCCGGGGACAATCGGGAGGGGGGGTCTGGAAGCGTCGCGGAGGGCGTGACTTGGCCCGGGAATCCCACAGGGTTGGGGGTTATCCCCCGCCCGAGGCCCCACTCGGGAGTCCGGTCGGAAGGGCTCGTGCGGGTCGCGCCGCGCCTCGTGGCGTTGTCGTAATACGCAATGGATTTGTCACCAAGGAAAGAGTTTTGATAATGAACGTCGCGCAACCGCCAAGGGGCGCAGCCGGATGGCCACGACGGGCTCTTTTGCCCAGGCACGGGCCTTCTGCGCGACCGGGCTTCGGCTCCCCCATGGAAGGCCCGCCGATCGGGGTCGCAGGCGGCGGAAGCGCGCCGGCCGCTGGGGGGCATATGTCTTGCGTTTCGACAGGGTACGCGCGCCCACGCCTCGCCCCTACCCGGACCCGAAGGGCCACCCCTCCGCCATGACGTCCTCGCGCCATGCCCCCCGTGACGAGCGTCCCTCCGGGACCGGTTGGTCCCAGGGCCTGAGGCTCCGGCTCTGGCTGGGATGTCTGGCCGGCGTGCTCGTCGGCGCCGCCGGCATGTGGTGGGTGGTCGGGACCTTCGCCGGTCCGGGCGAGCACCTCGACCTGCCCGCGTTCGTTTCGTGGCTCTCGGCCATCGCCGCCTTGAGCGTCGTCGTCAGCATCGCCTTCGCCCTCTGGCTCGACAGCGGCATCATCGGCCACCTCCGCGGCCTGAGCGGCAGCCTCGACAGCGGTCGCCTCTCCGACCTGCGCGGCCTCCCGGGCGGGACCGGCTGGGGCGAGCTCTCGCGCTTGACGCAGCAGATCCAGGCGCTGCTCACGCAGCAGCGCCAGCTCGCCCGCACCGCCGACGACCTGGGGACGCTCCTCGGCCAGCTCATGGTGGTGCGTACCTCGCTCGAGCGCTGGGAGGAGAGCGAGCGCTGGGAGGGGGCGCACATCGAGCCGGGCGCCATCGCGCCGGTGCTCGAGACCCTCGACCGTGGGCTGCGCCGTCTCGATGAGGTGCGCGAGGAGAACCTCGAAGCCGCCCGCCAGATCGGCCTGACCGCGGGCGGGGCCCTCGACGAGGCCCGCGAGACCGCCGGCGAGGCCGAGCGCGGCTTCGTCGAGGCGACCGCCCTGCTCACCACCGTGCGCGAGCTGCAGCGGCTGGGCGGCGAGCTGGAGCAGTCGCTGGCGGCCCTCGGCGCCAGCCCGGTCGGCGAGGACGAGGCCGCGCTCGAGGCGTGGCGCGCGTCCGCCCGTGCCGCCATCCAGGAGCTGGTCGAGTCCTCGGGCGGCAGCGTCGAGCACCTGGGGCGCGGCATGCTGCGCGTCCGCGAGATCGCCGACCAGGTGCATCTGGTCGGCAACCGCGCCACCCTGATCGCCTTGAACGCCGCGCTCGCCGGGACCCGCCACGGGCGCTCCGAGGCCGAGAGCGAAGGGCTGGCCGAGGAGATGAAGCGCCTGGCGGGCGAGGTGCGCAGCGCCACCGAGCACACCCGGCTGCTGTCGGGCGAGATCGAGGGCGAGGTCGCCGCCGCGGTCGAGCGCATGCGCGGCGTGCGCCAGCGCGTGGCCGAGCGGCTCGAGGCCATCCCGCTGCCGGTCGCGGCCGCCCCGCGCGAGCCGGCGCGGGCCGCCGAGCCGTCGCGCCTGCTCGAGCGCGTCAAGGAGATGGTCCAGGACGCCGCCCAGAAGGGCGAGCGTCTCTCGGCCGCCGGCGAGCGCGTCTCGCGGGCCGCGCAGCGCCTGGTGCGGCAGCTGGAAGACGAGGTGCAGGAGCTGGCCGGGATGGTGGTGCGGCTCTCGCCCCCCGAGGCGGCCCCGGAGGGGGCGATGCCGGCCGCCGCCGCAGTACCTGAGGAGACGGTCCCCCGGGTCGAGGCCACCGACGCCGCGGGGGCCGCCCCGCGCGCGCCCGGACTCAAGCTGCTCGGCGAGGAGCACCTGCTGCCGGGCGGGGAGCCGCGCCCCGCGCGCCGGACCCGCGGCGGTCCGGCGCCCGGGGAGCGCTCATGAACGGCGCCGGAGGGCACGACCCGGTGCGCGAGATCGCGCGCAGCCTGAGCCAGGTGATCGCCCAGGCGCTGGCCGACGGCGCGCCGGTAGCGACCTTGCACTCGGCCCGCGACCTGGCGCAGCTGCTCTCGCTGCGCGGCCTCGACCGGCTGCTCGCCGCGGTGGCGCCGCATGCGGGCGACCGGTGGCCGGCGGCCATGGTCCCCGTGCTGGAGCAGGTGCGGCGGGCGGCCCTGGAGTGCGGGCGCGAAGGGAACGTCGAGCCCCTCCGCCGCGTGGACGACGAGCTGTCGCTGATGGCGCAGGCGATCGAGCGGGTGTGGCCGACCACGCCTGCGGGCGCGGCGCCCGATGCCCCGTCGGCGCCCCGGCCGGCCCCGGCCCCGCGCCCTCCGGCGCCGAGCGCCGAGGTGTCGCCGGTCTCGCTCGCGACGGCGATGGAGGGTCTGCCCGTCGCGCGCGGCAGCGAGGAGACCCTGCGCAGCGTGCTGCTGCCGCCGCCGGCCGCCGGCGCGTTGCGCGCGGCCCTCGACTGGCTGCTGGGTGAGGCCACGCCCCGCCCGCGCCCGGCCTTCGCGAGCGACGGCAGTGCCCTCGAGGTGACCTGCGAGGGCGTCCACTACTCCGGACTCCACCCGGCGGCCGAGGTGCTGGCCAGCGTCGGCGGCCATCTCGGCCCCGCCGGCGACCGTCCCAACGCCTGGACCGTGCGCGTGCCGGTCGCGGCCGCGCGTGAGACCTTCCTCATGCTCGAGCAGGGCGAGCTCCAGCTCGCCGTGCCGTGGCACGCCGTGTCGCGCGTGAAGCTGATGCCGATCGAGGCCATCGACGCCCTGTCGGGGCGCAAGGGCCTGCCGGTGCTCGAGCCGATCACCCGGGCGCCCCGGCGCGCCGCCGAGCTACCGGTGGTGGTGGTGGCGCTCGGGCTCAAGCGCGCCTGCCTCGTGGCGGACCGTCTGGTGTGGCGCATGTCGGCCGAGCCGGCATCCCTGCCCGGGGCGTCGCCGGCCCAGGGCATCGTGCGCGCCGTGCGCTCGAGCGACGACGAGCTCTACTGGGTGCTCGAGCCGGCGTGGCTGCTGCGCGGGGTCACGGCCCCGCCGCTGGCCGAGCCGCCGCGTCGCCGCCCGCCGCCCGCGGCACCGCCGCGCGTCGAGACGCCCGCCCGCCCGATCGCCCCGGCGCCGGCCGGCCCGGCGCCGGCCGGCCCGCCGCCGCCGATCCCGTTCCCGTCACGCGAACGCGCCGAGGCGAGGCCCGAGCCGGTCCTGCCGCTCGAGGCCGCGCAGGTCGAGCCGCTCGCCGCACCCCCCGCGGCCTCGGCCCCGACCGGGTCGGCTCTGCCGGCCGTGTCGGAACCGCCGGTGGTCCCGACGCCGCGTCCGCTGGCATCGCCGCCGCCGGCGCCGGTCCCGACCGTGGCGCCGCCGTCGCGCGCCCCCGCGCGGCGCGAGGTGCTGGTGGCGGAGGACTCCATCACCGCCCGCATCTTCCTGGCGCGCATGCTGGAGCAGCGCGGCTTCGCCGTGCACGCCGTCGGCACCGCCGCCGAGCTGCGCGCGCTGCTGCCGCACGGCCCCTGGGCGCTGGTCTGCGCCGACTCCGAGTTGCCGGATGCGCGCGGCAGCGAGTACCTGACCGAGATCATGCGCGCCGCCGCGGACACCGGGTCGCCGATGGTGGCGCTGGTGCGCGACGGCGCCGACGAGCGGCTGGCGCGCGTCGCCGGGGTCGTCGCCACGCTGCGCAAGCCGTACGAGCCCGCGGCCCTGGCCCGCCTGCTGAGCCGCCTGGTGCCCGACCTGCCCGGCACGACCCGCGCGCCCGGTCACCCGCCCGATCCGGGGGAGTGGGGGGCGCGGTGAGCGGGCTGCTCGGCCCTGGCCCATCGACCGCGGCCCCGCCCTGCATCCTGGTGGTGGACGACGATCGCCGCGTGGTGGACCTGCTCAGCATCGCGCTCGGCGCCCACGGCTATCGCGTCACCAGCGCCGCGGACGGCGACGAGGCGGTGCGCGTCGCCCTCGCCAAGCGGCCCGACCTGGTGGTGCTCGACGTGCGGCTGCCCAAGAAGAGCGGGCTCGAGGTGTGCGAGATCCTGCGTCAGGATCCCGACGACCCGTACCTGCCGATCATCATGGTCTCGGCGGCCAGCGAGACCGAGGCGCGCCTGCAGGGCTTCGCCCGCGGCGCCGACGACTACCTGGCGAAGCCGTTCTCGCCGCGCGAGCTGGTGGCGCGCATCCGCCGCCTGCTGGCGCGGGCGGGCGACGCGCGCGAATCGCGCCGCCGCAGCCGGGAAGCCGAGCTGGAGCTGGCGCACGCCCGCGACGACGCGCGGCGGGCGCACGCCGACCTGAGCCGCGAGCAACACCTGCGCGCCCTCGGCGCCGGGGTCGCGCGCGCTCTGCTCGGCGCCCTCGACGCCGACGAGTTGAGCGGGCGCTTCCTGCTCGCGGTGCGCGCGCACCTGGGCGTGAGCGTCGCGGCCCTGCTGACCCCCGAGCGGGCCGGCGGCACCCTGGTGCCGGCGGCGGTCCGCGGCGACGGCCTGGATCGCTTCGCGGGGCTCGCGGTGCGGCCCGACGGCGAGTTCGCCACCCTGTTGAGCGCGCTGGATCGTCCGGCGCGCCTGGCCGAGCTCGAGCGCTTCCCCGAGCTTACGCCCGAGCTGCCGGCGCTGATCGCCAAGGGCATCTCGATCGTGGCGCCGCTCGCGCGCGGCGGCGCCCTCGAGGGCCTGCTGGTCGCCGACGAGCGGCGCGACGGCGAGGACGCGAGCCGCGCCGACCTCGAGGTGCTGGGCCTGCTGTGCGAGGCGGCCGCGGGCGGCCTCGCCAACGTGCGGCGCTGCCGCGCCCTCGCCGACGGTCTCATCGAGACGCTGGTGGCGAGGGCCGGCGAGACCGGCGCGGTCGAGGACTCCGGAGCCCGCGCCGAGGCAGCCGCCCTGGTCGCCCGCGCCGCGCGCGCGCTGACGCTGCCGCTTAGGCTCGCCGATCCGCTCGCCCACGCCGCCGCCCTCGGCGACTGGGCCGAGACCGCGGCCGGCCGTCATGCCCTGGCGCTCGCGGCCGGGGCCGATCCCACCGGCCGGCTGCTGGCCCTGGCGCGGCTCATCGAGCGCGCGGCCGAACCCGTGGCCGCCGAGGCCGCCGAGCCCGGCGAGCCGGACGCGGTGGCCCTGCTCCAGGTCGCCCGCGGCTACTTAGCCGCGCGGCGCCAGGGGGCCGGTGCCGCCCGGGCGCTCGCGCGGGCGATGGAGACCTGCGCCGGGGTCCTCGACGACGCCCGGCGCCGCGCGCTCCGTGACGCCGCGGACTGGCCGGCGCGGCCTACGGCCGCTTGAGCCCGCCGAAGTCGATCTTCGGGACCGCCTTCGCCGCCTCGCTCACCGGGTAGTAGATCGCTTCCTTGAAGTTGAACATGGTCGCGTAGAAGTTGGTCGGGAAGCGCTTGACCAGGACGTTGAAGGCCTGCACCTCCTCGTTGTAGCGCATGCGCTCGGTGGCGAGCCGGTTCTCGGTGCCGGCGAGCTCGTCCATCAACTGGAGGAAGGCCTGGTTGCTCTTGAGCTGCGGGTAGTTCTCGATCACCACCAGCAGGCGTCCGATGGCCGAGTCCATGGCCTGGCCGGCCGCGATGCCCTGCTCGGGTGTGCGCGCGCCCGCCATCTTGGCGCGGGCGTCGGCGATCTGGCCGAACACCGCCTGCTCCTGGGTCGCCGTGCCCTTCACCGTCTCGGCGAGGTTGCCGATCAGGTCGTTCCGGCGCTGGAGCTGGTTGTTGACCTGCGCCCACTTCTGCTTCACCGCCTGATCGCCCGTCACCAACCGGTTGTAGTTCCCGACCAGGCAACCGCCCACGGAGATCAACAGCAGGGCCACGACCGCGATCGCGATCAGACCACCTCGTTTCATCGCACGGCTCCTTTCATGGCCGGGGGTGCCGGCCGTCTCGATCCGCCGACCACTCTACGCGCGAAACCCGGCGCGCGTTCCAGGCGCGCGCAAACGCCCCGTGGCTCACCAACTTCCGCCGCCGCCACCCCCGCCGCTCGCCCCACCGCCGAAGCCGCCGAACGAGCCCCCGCCGAAGCCGC
>VBPB01000175.1:0-4732 GCA_005893365.1 Candidatus Eiseniibacteriota bacterium | reverse complement strand
CCAACCCGCCACCGAACCCGCCCGGCCCCAGGTACCAGCCGCCGCCCCAGCGCCGTCGTCCGGAGCCCCCGCCGCTGCCGCGAATAACCATCGCGATGAACCACACCAGGAAGACCAGCATCCACGGCAGCCACGAGGGCAGCCGCCGCTCGCGGGCGCGGTAGCGCAGCTCGCGCCCGTCCCACTCCAGCGTCACGCCCTTCTCGGCGGCGATGCGCGTGGCGCAGGCGAGCACCCCGGCGACGATGCCGCCGGGGTAGTCCCCGTCGCGGAAGCGCGGCGCCATCTCCTCGCGGAAGATGCGCGACTGTAGCCCGTCGGGGAGTGTTCCCTCCAGTCCGTAGCCGGTCTCGAAGCGCACCTCGCGCTCCTGGATCGCCACCAGCATCAGCAGGCCGTTGTCCTCGCCCTTGCGGCCGAGCCCCCAGCGCTGGAACACCTGCACCTTGTACTCGGAGGGGCTCACCGGCGCGGTCGAGGGCACGATCAGCACCGCGAACTCGGCGCCGGTCTTCTTCTTCACCTGGTCGAGGAATCCCTCGAGCTTGGCGCGGGTCGCCTCGTCGAGCTTGCCGGCGTGGTCGTTGACGAAGCCCACCGCCGCCGGGATCGCGGGGGCGGCGGTCGAGTCCTGGGCACGGGCGACCGCGACCGGAGCCAGGGCCGTCAGGACCACCGCCAGCGCCAGGAGGAAGTCCGCGAACCGGAAGCGCGCGCGACGCGGACCGACCAGGGAGCTGCGGGAGGGTCTCGGGTCGCGGCGCGCCCAAGCGCGCCGCGCGCTCATGGGACGCGCATCTCGTCGATGGCGTTCGTGAGCCGCTCGACCTCGACCAGGAACTGCCGGTAGAGCGCCAGGGCCTCGTCGCCCTTGCGCGGCGTGCCGCCGTAGCGGACCCGGTGCGCGGCCAGCAAGCCCTCGGCGTCGAGACCGACCAGGTCGGCGACCCGCTCGATGACCCGCGGCGCCTCGGCCGGCGGGGTCTCGCCCTGGAGGCGCAGCAGCGTCCGGCACAGGGTCGCGAAGCCGCTGGCCGCGGCGCGCAGCACGTTCCCCAGCTCCTCGGGATGCCGCGTGTTGGCCAGGTAGGCCTGGCGCAGCGTCACCAGCATCGCGCGCAGATCGTGCTCCAGCTGGAGCCGGAGGTTGCCACGCGGCACCTCGAGGCCGCCCATGACATCCTGGCCCTCGAGCAGCAGGTGGCGCTCCTTCATGTCGATCCACTCGATCGGGAACACGTCGAGCGACTTCTCGATCTGGCGCTGGGTCACGAACAGCGGATGGAAGTGGGGCGGCTTGCGGTCCGGAGGCAGTGATCGTCCCACGGCATCGAGCACGGTGAGCGGCAGCGCCCGGGCCACCACCAGGAGGTTGACGCGCGAGACCCGCTCGTCGAAGCCCGGGGCAAGGGCACTGCCGGTGAGGTAGGCGGCGAGGAATTCCTGGCCGAGCGTCCCGCGCACCGGCTCGAGCCAGGCGCGCGTCGCGCCCAGCAGGGCCGCGGACGGCTCGGCGCGTACCAAAGGCGGCGCGTTCATGACGACGGGACGCTATCGCCCAGGGCGGGGGCGGTCAAGACGGGCGCCGGCCTGAGCGGGCCCAGGCGCAGGCGGAACTCGCGCTTGAGCAGCAGCAGGCTCAACACCATCTGCAGCCCGACCGCCAGCACCGAGAGGTACCAGATCCAGTGCAGCTGGAATCCCGCCACCCGCGAGAGCAGCAGCGCGGGGATCGCCACCACGGCGATGCGCACGAACGAGCTGATGAGCGACGGGAGCGTGTTCCCCATCGCCTGGAACATGCTGGAGCCGACGAACACCACGCCCGAGGCGACGAAGTTCCACGAGAGGATGCGCAGGTACTCCTCGCCGACCGCCAGCACCTGCGGATCGCGCGAGAACACCGCGATCATCCGGGCCGGCGCGATCTGGCAGACGAGGGTGAAGAGCGCCATCACGACCGAGGACAGGATCAGCGCCGAGCGGAAGGTCTCGCGCACGCGCTCCGGGTGGCGCGCGCCGAAGTTCTGGCCCGCGACCGGCGCCACGGCGAACCCCAGGGCCACGACCGGCATGAAGCCCGACTGCATCACGCGCATGCCGATGCCGAAGCCCGCCTGGGCGGCGGCGCCGAACGGCCGGCTGATGGCGTAGACGACGAACAGGTAGACCGCCATGAGCGAGAACTCGGCGCCCGCCGGCAGGCCGATGCGCAGCGTGTCCGCCCACAGGCCGAGCCGGGGCCCCCAGTCGTGCCGCATGAACTTGAGATACGACTCGTGCGGGCGGAAGTAGAACGCGAGCCAGACCGTCCCCACGGCGACGGCGATGAACGTGGCCAGCGCCGCCCCGGCCACGCCGAGCGGCCGATGCGTGACCCAGCCGAAGATCAGGAACGGCGCCAGGACCATGTTGATGATGACGGTGGAGGTCTGCACCACCATCCCGGGCTTGAAGTTCCCGGTGCCGCGCAACGCCGAGGCCATCGCCACCATCAGGAACTGGATCGCGGTGGCCGGGATGAACCAGCCCAGGTAGCGGTCGGCGAGCACGGCGGTCGCGGCATCGGCGCTGAGCGCGCGGGTGTAGAAGCCGCGGATCGCCGTCGCCGCGACCAGGAACAGGACGCCCACGAGCGCCGAGAGCACCAGCGACTGGTTGAACACGAGCAGCGCCCGGTCGCGGTCCTTCTGCCCGGCGGCGTGCGAGATCAGTGTCGTCGTGCCCACGCCCAGCATCTGGGTCATCGCCAGCACGATGAACATGAGGTTGCCCGCGACCCCGACGCCCGCCACCGCCTCATCGTCACCAGCATGAAGCTGGTGGTCTTGACGAGGTGACGGGAGACCGAACCGGTGGTGAGATCCTGCACGCGCGTTGACCTCGGGGTGGGGGCGGGGCGCCCGCAGGGGGCGGCCCCGGCGGATGACGGGCGCGTGACGCTACGCGTTCGCGGGTCCCGGGGGAATCGAATTCCGACGAGCGCCGCGCCCCGGCCGATGCCCGCGCCATGCCACCAGCCCGACCGGGGCGGCCACACATTGACGCCGCCGCGCGCCGCTCCCTATCCTGCGCGCGCCCATGCCCATGCCCGACCCCTCCGATCGTCCGCTGCGCGTCGCCATCATCGGCTCCGGGCCCGCCGCCTTCTACGCGGCCGAAGCCGTGTTCAAGGCGCCGGGCCGCACGGTGACGATCGACATGATCGACCGGCTGCCGACGCCCTACGGGCTGGTGCGCGGCGGCGTGGCGCCCGACCACCAGAAGATCAAGTCGGTCATCGCCATCTACGAGAAGATCGCCGCCCACCCGGGATTCCGCTTCTTCGGCAACGTGGAGTTCGGGCGGCACGTGACGCGCGCCGACCTGCAGCACTACTTCCACGCCATCATCTATGCGACCGGCGCCCAGACCGACCGGCGGCTCGGCATCCCGGGCGAGGACCTGGAGGGGAGCCACTCGGCCACCGAGTTCGTGGCCTGGTACAACGGCCACCCGGACTTCCGCGACCGGCGGTTCGACCTCTCGGTCGAGCGCGTCGCGGTGATCGGCGTCGGCAACGTGGCGATCGACGTGGCGCGCATCCTGTGCCTCACGCCCGACGAGCTCTCCGCCACCGACATGGCCGACCACGCCATCGCGGCACTGAGCCTGAGCCGCGTCAAGGAGATCTCGATCCTCGGCCGGCGCGGGCCGGTGCAGGCGGCCTTCACGACCGTCGAGGTGAAGGAGCTGGGCGAGTTGAGCGCCGCCGACGTGTGCGTGCGGCCCGACGAGGTGGCGCTCGATCCGCTCTCGGCCGCCGAGTTGGAGGCGGCCCGCTCCGCCACCAGGGCCAAGGTCGAGATCGTGCAGGAGTTCTCGCGCCGCACACCTAGCGGCAAGCCGCGGCGGCTCCACATCCGCTTCCTGGTCTCGCCGCACGAGGTACGCGGCGACGCGCGTGGCCGGGTGAGCGAGATCGAGCTGGTGCGCACGCGCCTGGTGAAGAGCCCGACCGGCGCCATCGTCACCGAGCCGACCGGCGAGACCGAGGTGCTGCCGGTGGGGCTCGTGTTCCGCTCGGTGGGCTATCGCGGCGTGCCGCTCGAGGACGTGCCGTTCGACGAGCGCGCCGGGTTGATCCCCAACGCCCAAGGCCGCGTGCTCGACCGCGCCGGCGGCACGCCGCTCGCCGGGCACTACGCCACCGGCTGGATCAAGCGGGGGCCGACCGGCGTCATCGGCAACAACAAGGCGGACTCGGTCGAGACCGTGAACGCCCTGCTGGCGGACGCGACCGCCGGCGTGCTGCCGGCGCCCGCCGAGCCCGGCCCCGCCGCCTTCGAAGCACTGGTGCGCCAGCGCCAGGGCGCCTGCGTCTCGTTCGCCGACTGGAAGCGCCTCGACACGCTCGAGGTCGAGCGCGGCAAGGCGCAGGGCCGCCCGCGCGTCAAGTTCACCTCGGTCGAGGCGATGGTCGGAGCGCTGGCGGGAACCTAGCGCCACACGGCCGATAGCCACCCGCCCTGCTGCGAAGAGGAGGAGCCCATGCCCTCGCGCAAGTCGCCGCCACCCGACGTCGCCGCGCTGTTCGAGTCGCTCGACCCGAAGGTGCGCACCCTCGCGGAGAAGGCTCGCACGCTGGTGCTGGCCACACTGCCCGGGGCGATCGAGCTCCCGGACCCGAAGGCTCGCGTCATCGGCTACGGCTACGGCCCGGGATACAAGGACATGGTGGCCACCCTCATCT
>VBPB01000414.1 GCA_005893365.1 Candidatus Eiseniibacteriota bacterium | reverse complement strand
ATCCAGCTGGTCGAGACCCGGCCGGTCGAGAGTCGCCTCGGCAACCCGGCGCTCGCGGCCGCGGCGCCGGTGTGGGTCGAGATGATCGACGGCGCGACGCGCACGCTCGATTTGGAGGAGTTCTACCTGGCGACCTGGCCGGGCGAGCCGTTGAGCCCGGTGCTCGAAGCGATGCGGCGCGCGGCCAAGCGCGGCGTGGCGGTCCGGCTCATCCTCGATACCGGCATGCTCGACTCGAGCCCCCTGCCCCCGGACTCGCTGGGCCTCCTGGCCGGGGTGTCGCTGCGCCTGCTCGACATGAAGAAGGTCTCGGGCGGCGGCGTCCAGCATTCCAAGTACTTCATCGTCGACGATCGCGAGGTGTACGTCGGGAGCCAGAACCTCGACTGGCGCTCGCTCAAGCACATCCACGAGCTGGGCGTGCGCGCCCGCGACCCGCGCATCGCCGGACTCTTCACGCGGGTGTTCGAGTCCGACTGGCAGGCGGCGGCCCCGCCGGGTGGTGCGGCCGCCGGGACGACGCCGGTCGCGGTGTCGGCGCCGCTGCCCGCGCTGCCGATCCGGCTGGCGCAGGCGCCGGGCGACACGGTCGACGTGTGGCCGAGCTTCAGCCCGGAGGGGCACATCCCGGACGCCTCGCTCTGGGACCGCGACGCCCTGGTCCGGCTCATCGACGGCGCGCGCCGCGAGATCGTCGTCCAGTCCCTCACCTACGGCCTCGGGCGCCCGGGGCGGCGCGACTCGACGCTGGACGAAGCACTCCGCCGCGCGGCCGGGCGGGGCGTCAAGGTCCGGCTCATCCTCTCGGACTGGGAGGCGGACAATCCGCGGATCGGCGACCTGCAGCGGCTGGCACGGGTGCCCGGGGTCGAGGTCAAGCTCCGCTGTGGACCTGGGTGGGGACCAGCAACTGGGAGCCCGACTACTTCAACAGCTCCCGCAACGCGGCGCTCACGATGCGCGACCGCCCGCTCGCCCTTGAGGCCCACGCCATCTTCGAGATCGGCTGGGCCTCGGGCGAGGTCCAGCCGCTGAGCCCCGATCGGACCTACCAGCGCAAGGTCCACGGCGAGACGCCGCCGCCGGGCCAGGCGGTGTACGGGAAGTAGCCGCGGGCGGCCGGGTCCCCCGCGCCGGCGGCCGCGCGCGCGTTGGCGGTCGTCGCGGGCGCCACGCGTGATATCGTCCGGGGGCGAACGCTCCCCGCCCGGGTCGAACCCAAGGAGAGACCATGAAGCGATCGATGTCGCACGCGCTCGCGCTGCTCGCCCTGCCCCTGCTGCTGCTGACCGCCGGGTGCAAGGGTGGCCTCACGCCCATCAAGACGCTGCTCGATGATCCGGGGCGGTTCGACCACCAGACCGTCCGCATCGGCGGCACGGTGAAGCAGGGGGTCGGCATCCTGGGCTACGGCGTCTACCGGCTCGACGACGGCACCGGCACGTTGACGGTGGTCACCAAGGAAGGCGGCTCCCCGCGCGAGGGCGCCAAGATCGGCGCCGAGGGCGAGTTCCGCTCGGCGTTCACCTTGGGCACCGAGACGGCGGCGGTGCTGGTGGAGAAGCAGCGCTTCACGCCCTGAACCGCGCCCCGCCGAGCCGCGTTCAGGGCGCGCAGTTCAGCGTCACCAACCTGCGCGGCGGGTCAGGCGCCGGGCGCCGGCACCGCGTCGCCGACCGGCGTGAGCCATGGGCGCGAGGGCCGGCCGAGGAACCAGGAACGACCGATCCGGCATCGGGCGCTGAACCCGAGACGTGAGGCCGCGGTGCGCCACGCGGAGCGCCGCGCGTCGATGAGCAGCCAGATCGCCTCGCCGCTCGCGGCCCGCGCCATCGCGACGATCAGCCTCTCGAGGAGTGCCGTCGCCGCGGGATCGTCGGGCCCGGGATGCGCCTCGATGACGCTCGTGGGTCCGGAAAGCGGCATCCGCGGGCCGTGCGCCTCCCCCGCCGCGCCGGCGATCTCCGTGCGCGTCCCGAGCCAGGCCACGCACCGGAGGGCCCCATCGCAGAGACCGAGGTAGGCCGCCTCACCCTGGGACAGGCGCTCGCGCGCGGACGCCAGCTCGGCGAGTGGCAGCCAGGGCGTTCCCGCGGCCGCTCGCCGCGACAGCTCGCGCAACGAGGCGCGCTCGATCACGAGCCCCCGGTCGCGCCCCGCCGCCTCGGTCCCGGCGGCCGCCCGGCTCCGGTCGGCCGCCAGCGCCAGCGTCTCCTCGCGCGTCCGGATCGCGCGCCAAGGGGAAGGGCGGGCGGACCGCGGCGGCGCGGCCGCACCGCCCGCCCGTGCAACGCGGCTCCGAGCCCGGAGCGTCGCGATCCATGGTGTCGCCGCCAGGCGGGCCCGGGCGCGGCGGCGGACATCGCTCCAGCGCGCCGCGGCGGCGCTGGGGTGGAGCG
>VBPB01000187.1 GCA_005893365.1 Candidatus Eiseniibacteriota bacterium | reverse complement strand
CCTCAACGACCAGCCGCTGCGCTATCCGGACGAGTTCGTCCGCCACAAGGTGCTCGACCTGCTCGGGGACCTGTTCCTGTTCGGGCGGCCGCTGCTCGGGCACGTGACCGCGGTGCGCTCGGGACATCAGAGCCACGTCGCGTTCGTCAAGCGCCTCAAGGAGACGCTGCCGCTGCCGGGGCGGCGCGCCGGCGCCCCGCCGGACGAGTGGGACGCGACCGCCATCATGGACATCATGCCACACCGCTACCCGTTCCTGCTCATCGACCGGATCACCCACATCGAGGAGGGACAGTCGATCGAGGGCATCAAGAACGTGACCATCAACGAGCCGTTCTTCCAGGGACACTTCCCGGGACACCCCATCATGCCGGCCGTGCTCATCATCGAGGCGATGGCGCAGGTGGGGGGGCTCCTGCTGCTCAACTCGGTCGAGGACCCCAACGACAAGCTGATGTACTTCATGGGCATCGACGGCGCCCGCTTCCGGCGGCCGGTGACCCCGGGCGACCAGCTGCGCTTCAAGGTCCACCTGCTCAAGCTCAAAGGGTCGATCTCGAAGATGCGCGGCGAGGCATTCGTCGAGAACCAGCTGGTCGCCGAGGCCGAGCTCTTGGCGACGGTCGTGGACAAGCGGCCCTCATGATGACCTCGATCCATCCCGCCGCCTGGATCGAGGACGGCGCCCAGCTCGGGACCGGCGTGTCGGTGGGCCCGGGCGCCATCGTCGGCCCGCACGTGCGTGTCGGCGACGGCACCACGATCGGCAGCCACGCGCTGGTGACGGGCCGGACCACGCTGGGCAAGGGCTGCCGGCTCCACCACGGCGCGGTGGTGGGCAGCCCGCCGCAGGATCTCAAGTACGCCGGCGAGACGTCGTACCTCGAGGTGGGCGACCACACCGAGCTGCGCGAGTACGTGACCGCCAACCTGGGGACCGATCCGGGCTCGACCACCCGCATCGGCAGCCACTGCCTGCTGATGGCCTACGCCCACGTCGCCCACAACTGCCAGATCGGCGACCACGTGGTGGTCGCCAACGCGGTCCAGTTCGCGGGCTACGTCACCGTGGACGACTGGGCCATCCTCGGCGGCGGCACGCTGGTGCACCAGTTCGTGCGCATCGGCCGGCACAGCATCGTCGGCGGCGGGTCGCGCGTCACGATGGACGTGGCGCCCTTCATGATGGCGGCAGGGAGCCCGCCGCGCTGCACCGGGCTGAACCGCGTCGGGCTCGAGCGCCGCGGGTTCTCGGCCGAGGCGCGCGCCGCGCTGGACCAGTGCCAGCGCTGGCTGTTCCGCGACGGCATGAGCGCCGCCGACGCCGTGGCACGGATGCGCGCGGCCTACCCGGGAGCGGCGGAGGTCGAGGCGCTCGCGCGCTTCAGCGAGACCTCCGCGCGCGGGCTCACCCGCTAGTGGCCCGTCCCAGGAGTCGCTTGACCACCAGGGCTGCCGACGCGCCCGGCCGACCAGGCGCGACGACGAAGTCGTATCAAGCGGATACATCGAGGAGGAGCAACGCCGTCGGCCGGGGGGCAGCGGCAGCCGACTGGCAAGCGACTCCTGGAACGGGACACTAGCAGCGATCATGGTGCGGGTCGGGGTGTGGGGCGCCGGGGTGTGGGGCGAGAAGCACGCGCGGGTCTACCAGGCGTTGCCGGGGGCCGAGCTGGTCGGCGTCTACGACCGCGACCCGGCCCGCGGCGCCGAGGTGGCCGCGCGCCACGGCACCACCGTCTGTACGGATCCCCAGGACCTGCTCGCGCGCTGTGAGGCGGTCTCGATCGCGGTGCCGACCGTGGACCATCGCGCCGCCACCGAGCAGGCGCTCGCGGCCGGCTGTCACGTGCTGGTCGAGAAGCCGATGGCGGCGAGCGTCGCCGAGGCCGACGAGATGCTGCGCGCCGCCCAGCGCGCCCGGCGCATCCTCCAGGTGGGCCAGGTCGAGCGCTTCAATCCCGCCCTGCTGGCCGCGCGCCCCCTGGTGCGTGGCCCCAAGTTCATCGAGGCCCACCGCCTCGCCGCCTTCCAGCCGCGCTCGCTGGACATCGACGTGGTGCTCGACCTGATGATCCACGACATCGACGCGGTGCTGCACCTGACCGGCCGCCCGCCGGGCGCGATCTCGGCGGTCGGCGTCGCCGTGCTCTCGAGCACCGTCGACATCGCCAACGCCCGGCTCGAGTTCGAGGACGGCTGCGTGGCCAACCTCACCGCGAGCCGGGTCTCGCAGGAGCGCCTGCGGCGCATCCGCTTCTTCCAGGCGGACAGCTACCTGTCGGTCGACCTGTTCGCGCGCTCGGGCGAGGTGCTGCGTCTCGATCGCGCGAGCCTGCCGCCGATCCGGCGCGGCGCGCTCGCGGTCGAGGAGGGCGAGCCCTTGACGCTCGAGCTGGACGCGTTCCTGCGCTCGCTCGCCGGCGAGGGGGAGGGCGCGGCGTCCGGGACGGCGGGCCGCGACGCGCTGCGCGTGGCCGAGGAGGTGCGCACGGCCATGGAGCGCCGGGCGCTGCAGTGGGCGGCCGGATAGCGCGCCGCTTCCTGATCGTGGCGGGCGAGGCGTCCGGCGATCTCCACGCCGCCCGCCTGGTGGAGGCGCTGCAGCGGCTCGGCCCCTGCCGGCTCCAGGGCGTGGCGGGCCCGGCGCTGCGCGCGGCGGGGGTCGAGCCGCTGGTCGCGATGGAGCAGCTCGCGGTCCTGGGCTTCGCCGAGGTCCCGGCCCGGCTGCCGGCCCTGCTCCGGGCGCGGTCGCGCCTGCTTAAGGCCCTCGAGACGTTCGCCCCCGACGCGGTGGTGCTGGTGGACTATCCCGGGTTCAATCTGCGCCTGGGGCCCGAGCTCAAGCGCCGCGGCGCCCGCGTCTTCTACTACATCGCCCCCCAGGTGTGGGCCTGGCATCCCGAGCGGGCCCGGGCCATGGCGCGCTGGGTGGACCACCTGGCGGTGGTGTTCCCGTTCGAGGAACCGCTCTTCCGCGACGCCGGCGTCCCGACCACCTTCGTCGGCCACCCGCTCATGGACGAGCTGGTACCCGAGGTGGACGAGGCGCGGTTCCGCGCCGAGCTCGGCCTGGCCCCGGGCCAGCGGGTGCTGGGCCTGCTCCCCGGGAGCCGGCCGCAGGAGCTGGAGCGGCACCTGGGCGTCCTGGTGGCGGCGACGCGCCGGCTGGCCGCGGAGCGCCCGGACCTGATCGGCGTGCTGCCGCTGGCCCCCGGGCTCGAGGCGGCGGCCCTGGGGCGCCGCGATCTCGCCCAAGTCCGCGTGGTGCGCGGCCGGGTGCGCGCCACCCAGGCCTACGCCGACGCCTGCGCGGTCGCCTCCGGGACCGCCACGCTCGAGACCGCGCTGTTCGGCACCCCGCTGGTCGTGCTCTACCGGACCGGCCGGCTCAACTATGCGATCGCCCGCAGGCTGGTGCGCCTGTCCCACGTCGGGCTCCCCAACATCGTCGCCGGAGGCGAGGTGGCGCCGGAGCTGCTGCAGCGCGACCTCACCCCCGAGGCGCTGGCGGCGGCGCTGGCGCCCTGGCTCGACGACCCGGCGGCGGCCCAAGCCCAGCGCCGTGGCCTCGCGGTGGTGCGCGAGCGCTTGGGCGGCCCGGGCGCCTCGCAGCGCGCGGCAGTGCTGCTCGGGTCGCTGGCGGCATGACCCGCGGCCGGCACCCGTGGTGGATGCCGTGGGCCGCCCCGGCGGCCGCGGGCCTGGTGCTGCTGCTCGGCGCCACCTGGCGCGTGGTGCGGCTCAGGGTGCACGAGCGCGACGCGATCCTGGGTCGCGGGGAGCGGTGTATCTTCGCCTTCTGGCACGCGCGTCTGTTGCCGCTGGTCTTCACCCACCGCGGGCGCGCCATCGCGGTGCTCATCAGCCAGCATCGCGACGGGGAGCTGATCGCGCGCATCATCTTAGCACTCGGCTTCCTGACCGGGCGCGGCTCGACCACGCGGGGGGGCGATGAGGGGATCCGCGACATGCTGAACCACGCCGAGGCCCGGAGGCTGCTGGCGCTGACGCCCGATGGCCCGCGCGGCCCGGCCGAGCGGGTGAAGCCCGGCGTGGTCTACCTGGCGAGCCGCACCGGCTTCCCGGTCATCCCGGTCGCGACCGCCGCCCGCCCGGCCTGGGTGCTGGGCTCGTGGGACCATTTTCGGATCCCGTGGCCGTTCGCCCGCGTGGTGATCGCCTACGGCGAGCCGATCGCGGTGCCGCGGTCCCTCGACGAGGCGGCGGTGGAGGCCTGGCGCGTCCGCATCGAGGGCGGGATCCGCGAGCTCACCGCCGAGGCCGAACGCCTCGCCCGGGACGGGCGCGGCGCGTCATGAGCGCGGTCTGGACCGCCTACCGCCTGGTGGCGCCGGCGCTGGGGGCCGCGGCCCCGGCCGCGCGCCTGTTCGCGCCGGCGGCGGAGCGGGCACTCTGGGCGGAGCGTCTGGGGCGGGGCGCGGCCGGACCGGTCGACGCGTGGATCCACGCCGCCTCGCTCGGCGAGGCGCTGGCGGTGGGGCCGCTGGTGCGGGCCCTCACCGAGGTGTCGCCACGGGCGCGCGTCCACCTCACCGCCAACACCACCACCGGACGAGCCCGCCTGGGCGAGCTGGGTCATCCCTACTCGCTGGCCCCGCTCGATGCGCCGCAGACGGTGGGCCGGTTCCTGCGCACGCTCAAGCCGCGCCGGCTTTTCCTGCTCGAGACCGAGCTGTGGCCGCACTGGCTGCTCCAAGCCCGGGCGTCGGCCGTGCCGGTCGCCGTGATCAGCGCCCGCATCACCGCCCGGTCGCTCAAGCGCTACGCCCGGCTCGGGGCGGCGTTCCGGTCGCTCATCGCCGGGCTGGACGGGGTCCTGGGTCAGAGCGATGCCGACGCGGAGCGCTGGCGCGCGCTGGGGGCGCGCCCGGAGCGCACCGCCGTGGTCGGCAATCTCAAGGAAGACGCGCTGGCGGGTCCCGCGCCCGATCGGGCCGAGGCGCGCCGCACGCTGGGGCTCGATCCCAAGCGTCCGCTGCTGGTGCTGGGCAGCCTGCGCCCCGGCGAGGCGTGGCTCCTGGGCCGCGCCTGGACGTCGTTGCCGGAAGCCCTGCGCGCGCGGTGGCAGGTGGTGGCGGTGCCGCGCCACGCGCGCGCCGCCCTAGCGCTGCGCGCCGAGGCCGCCGCGGCGGGCGTGAGGTCGGCCGACGCCTCAGGCGGCGCGGACGGCGCGTGGCGCTGGGACGAGCGCATGGGGGTCCTCGCCGGCTACTACGCCGCCGCCGACGTCGCGGTCGTGGGCGGGAGCCTGGCGCCCTTCGGCGGCCACAACCCGCTCGAGCCCGCGGCCTGCGGGGCGCCGGTGCTGGTGGGCCCGCACCACGCCACGCAAGGCGACGCGGTGGCGGCCCTGGTCGCCGCGGGCGGGGCACGCGTGGTGGCGGACGCCGCGGCGCTGACCGACGCGCTGGCGGGCTGGCTCGGCGATGAGGTCGAGCGGACGCGGGCGCGCGGCGGCGCCTCGCGGCGCGCGGTCGAGCGGCTCGGCGCCTGGGGACTCTGGCCGTGAGCGCCTTGGGCACGCTGGCCCTTGCCGGGGCGGCGCTCTACGGCGCCGGATGGGAGGCGCGGCGCCGCGCCTACGCGCGCGGCTGGCTCAAGCCGCTTAGGGTCGCGGCCCGGGTGATCAGCATCGGCAACCTGACCGTGGGCGGCACCGGCAAGACGACGCTGGCCCTCCACCTGGCGCGGCAGGCGATCGCCCGGGGCCTCCGGGTCGCGGTGGTCTGCCGCGACTATCGCGCCGACCGCTCCGGGCTGAGCGACGAGGCGCGCCTGCTGCGCGAGGCCCTGGACGCGCCGGGCGGCTCGCGCGTCTTCGTGGGCTCGCGCAAGGCCGAGCAGGCGGCGGCGGCCGCCGCCGCGGGGTTCGACCCGGTGCTGGTCGACGACGGCTTCTCCACCTGGTCGCTGGAGCGCGACCTCGACATCGTCCTGCTGGATGCCCGCGACCTCTGGGGCGGGTCGGCGCTGCTGCCGGCGGGGCGCCTGCGCGAGCCGCGCCGCGCCCTGCAGCGGGCGGGCGTGGTGGTGGTGTCGCGGCTCAAGCCGGGGGAGTCTCCCGCGCCACTCCTGGCCGAGGTCGCCGCCTACGCGCCGGCGGCCCGGCTCGCGGCCGGACGGCATCGCGTCCACGAGGTCGTGGCGCTCGATGCGGCGGCACCGCCTCCGGACACGCGGCGGGTGCGCGTCGTGACCGGCACCGGTCATCCGCGCGCGGTGGCGGAGACCGCCCGCGAGGCCGGTTTCGAGGTGGCGTCGCTGTCGGCGTATCGTGACCACCACTGGTTCAGCGCCGGCGAGGTGCGCCGGGAGCTGGCGGCGGCCCGGGCGGAGGACGCCGTGGTGCTGCTCACCAGCAAGGACGCGGTGCGCTGGCGCGTGCACGGGCCCAGGGGCCCGGCGCTCGAGCTGCGCGTGGTCTGGGAATGGGTGTGCGGGGGCGACGAGGTGGAGCGACAAGTGCTGGGGGAGGCCCGATGAGCGAGACCGCGGACGTCCTGGTGCTGGGCAGCGGGCTCGCCGGACTCTCGGTGGCGCTGGCCGCGGCCCGGTTCGCCGACGTGCTGGTGCTCACCAAGAAGCGCGACAGCGATTCCAACACCAACTACGCGCAGGGCGGGATCGCGGCGGTGTTCGGGAGCCAGGACTCGTTCCGGGACCACGCGCGCGACACGCTGCGCTGCGGCGCCGGCCGCTGCGACCCGGATGTGGTGCGGCAGGTGGTGCGCGAAGCCCCCGAGCGCGTGCGCGAGCTGGAGGCCCTGGGGGTGGGTTTCAGCCGCTCCGGGCGCGGCTTCGCCCTGGGGCGCGAGGGCGGCCACTCGCGGCGGCGCATCGTCCACGCCGCCGACTTCACCGGCCGGGCGGTGGAGCAGGTGCTGCTCGACCGGGTGCGGGACCACCCGCGGGTCCGGCTGATCGAGGACCGCCTGGCGGTCGATCTGATCCTCGAGTCCCGGCTGCGGCACCGCCGTCGCGGCGGGGGCCGCGACGCGTGCTGGGGCGCCTACGTGCTCGACCGCGGGACCGGGCACGTCGCCGCGGTGACGGCGCGCTGCACCGTGCTCGCCACCGGCGGCTGCGGCAAGGTCTACCTCTACACCAGCAATCCCGACGTCGCGACCGGCGACGGGGTGGCGATGGCGTACCGGGCCGGGGCCCCGGTCCAGGACCTCGAGTTCGTGCAGTTCCATCCCACCTGCCTCTACCACCCGCGCGCCAAGTCGTTCCTGCTCAGCGAGGCGTTGCGCGGGGAGGGCGCCGTGTTGCGGACGCTGGACGGGACGCGCTTCATGCCGCGCGTCCACCGGGACGCCGAGCTGGCCCCGCGCGACGTGGTGGCGCGGGCCATCGACCGCGAGATGAAGCGCCGCGGCGATCCCTACGTGACGCTCGACTTGAGCCATCTGCGCCCGGCGGTGGTGCGCGCGCGCTTCCCCAACATCTGCGCCGAGCTCGAGCGCTTCGGGTTCGACCTGACCCGTGACCCGATCCCGGTGGTGCCCGCGGCCCACTACATGTGCGGTGGGGTGCGGGCCACCCTGGGCGGCCGCACGCCGATCGCCGGCCTGCTCGCCATCGGCGAGACCGCCTGCACCGGACTCCATGGCGCCAACCGGCTCGCCAGCAACTCGCTGCTCGAAGCCCTGGTTGGCGCCCACCACGCCACCGCCGAGGTCGCCCGCCGGCTGGGCGAGGTGGCGCGCGCGCCGCGCGCCCAGCGCTGGAGCGCCCGGGGCACCCGGCCCGCGCTCGAGAGCGTCCTCTTCGACCACAACTGGGACGCGGTGCGGCGCATCATGTGGGATCTGGTGGGCATCGTGCGCACCGACGCGCGCCTGGCGGTGGCCGAGGCGCGGCTGAGCCTGATGGGCGCCGAGATCGAGCACGACTTCCGCCGGCTGCGCGTGACCCCCGACCTGGTCGAGCTGCGCAACATCGCGCTGGTGGCCCAGCTGATCGTCCGGTCGGCGCGGCTCAGGCGCGAGAGCCGCGGGCTCCACTACAACCTGGACCTCCCCCGGCCGGTACGGCGCTTCGCGGGCCACTCCACCATCCTGCGCCGCCGGAAGCACCGGTGAGGCGTGGCACTCGGCCCGCGGCGCTTGAGCCTCCTCCCGGTGCCGCGCTATCGTCGGGACGACCGCCCCTAAGGAGGACGACCAGGCATGAGCCCGGCTGACGAGAAGTTCTGGGACGCCGTGGACCGCATCCGCGCGGCGGAGCCGCGCTACCGGCGGGAGTGCTACGGCTTCGTCATGGCGGCGCTGGGCTGGACGGTGCAGGCGCTGCCGGCGGAACGGCTGGCCGATCCCGCCCACCGCCACCTGACCGGCGGCGAGCTGCTCCAGGGCGTGGTGGCGCTGGCGCGGCGCGAGTTCGGCCTGATGGCGCCGACCGTCTTCCGCGAGTGGGGGCTGGTCCAGGGCTCGGACCTGGGGGCGGTGGTGTTCCAGCTGGTCGCCGCCGGCCAGTTGAGCGCCCGACCCGAAGACCGTCCCGAGGACTTCGAGGGCGGGCCCGGGCTGCTCGCCGCCCTGAGCGAAGGGCTCGACCTGGGGGTGCCGAGGCGGCCCAAGCCCCGGCCCTCGGGCGACCCGGACCCTCCCGGGACCGAGGCGTGACCCGCGTGCCGGACCCACGGCGCCGTCGGACCTGAGCGTGCGCGTCTACCTGAGGCTGCTCGGCTACCTGCGCCCCTATCGCGCGCGCTTCGCGCTGGCGCTGGCGTGCATGGTCGCCTACGCCGCCATGTCGGCGCTGGCCCTGGGCATGATCTCGCCGTTCATGCAGGTGCTGTTCGAGCGCGTGGAGCCGGGCGCCCACGCCTTAGGCGCAGCCGCGGCGGCACCGGCGGCGCCGGCCACCCCCGCGGGCGCCCTGGCGCGCGCCCCGGCGCACGACCTGGCGCACGACCTGGCGCACGACCCGGCGCGGGTCGGCGAACTGGCCGGCGCGTGGGACCGGCTCAAGACGCGGGCCCGCGCGGCGCTTCTCCTCGCCCCGCCGCTGGTGGCGCTCGAGCGCATCTGCCTCTTCATCCTGGTGGTGCTGCTCCTCAAGAACCTCGCCGACTACGGCCAGGCCTTCCTCATGGTCTGGGTGGAGCAGGCGGCCATCCGGGATCTCAGAGCCGCCCTGCTCGCGCACCTGCAAGGGCTCTCGCTCGCGTTCTTCCACGCCAGCCGGGCCGGGACGCTCATGTCCCGGGTCACCAACGACGTCGAGTACCTGCGCGAGTCGCTGGCGACCGGCATCAGCCGCATGGTCAAGGGCACGCTGACGCTGGCGGGCTGCCTGGCCTGGGCGTGCTACGCCTCGTGGCGGCTGACCCTGCTCTCGCTCGTCATCCTGCCGCCGGTGATGGTGGCGCTGGCGGCGCTGGGCCGGAAGCTGCGCCGCCGCTCGAACGCCACCCAGGACCGGATGGGCGACATGTCGGCCATCCTGCAGGAGAGCATCACCGGCGCCCGGGTGGTCAAGGCGTTCGGCATGGAGGATTTCGAGCGGGGCAAGTTCGACGCCGCCAACCAGGAGTTCTTCCGGGCCTTCGTGCGGATGCGGCGGGTGGCCGGCGCCTCGGGGCCGGTCGGGGAGTTCGGGATGGTGCTGACGGCGGTGGCGATGCTGTGGCTGGGCGGGGTCGAGATCTTCACGCGCCACACGCTGGCGCCGCACCAGTTCGTGCTGTTCGTGACCGCCCTGGTCAGCATGTCGTCGCCGATCCGCGGCCTGTCCGAGGTGAACGCCAGCATCCAGCAGGGGCTGGCAGCCGCGCGCCGCATCTTCGCGCTGCTCGACACTAAGGCCCAAGTGACGGACCGGCCCTTGGCGCGCGCGCTGCCGCCGCTGCGCGACCGCATCCGGTTCGAGGGGGTCCACTTCGCCTACGACGGCGCGGGGCCGGTGCTCCAGGACGTCTGGTTCGACATCCGGCGCGGCGAGGTGGTGGCGCTGGTGGGATCGAGCGGCGCGGGCAAGAGCACGACCATGGACCTGCTGCCGCGCTTCTACGATCCCACCGCCGGCCGCGTCACGCTCGACGGCGTGGACCTGCGCGACGCCACCCTCGCCTCGCTGCGCGCGCAGCTCGGCATCGTCACCCAGGAGACCATCGTGTTCCACGACACGGTGCGCAACAACATCGCCTACGGGCTCGCCGAGGCCAGCGACGCGTCGGTCCAGGCGGCCGCCGAGGCGGCCAGCGCCCACGCGTTCATCCGCGCCCTGCCGCTCGGCTACGACACCGTGATCGGCGATCGCGGGGTGCGGCTCTCGGGCGGCGAGCGCCAGCGGATCGCCATCGCGCGGGCGCTGCTCAAGAATCCGCCCATCCTGCTGCTCGACGAGGCGACCTCGGCGCTCGACACCGGCAGCGAGCGGCTGGTCCAGCAGGCGCTGGAGCGGCTGATGCGCGACCGGACCGTGCTGGTGATCGCCCACCGGCTCTCGACCGTGCAGCACGCCGACCGCATCGTCGTGCTGGAGGAGGGGCGGGTGGTGGCGAGCGGCACGCACCGGGAGCTGCTGGACCAGGACGGGCTGTATCGCAGGCTCTACGACCTCCAGTTCGTGGCCTGAGGCATGGCCCGCGGCGGGCACCAGCGCGCGATCCAAGACGGCGGCTTCCGGCGCATCGCCGTGCTCAGGCTCTCCTCGCTGGGCGACGTCATCCTCACCCAGCCGGTGCTCCAGGCGCTGGCGGCGGCCTTCCCGGAGGCCCACCTCACCTACTGGGTGAAGGAGGAGTTCGCCGACCTGGTGCGGCACGATCCGGCGGTCGCGCACGTCCGGGTGCTGGAGCGCGAGGCGCGGCGGCTCGAAGACCTCCTGTCGATGAGCGCCGAGCTCGAGGACGCCGACCTGATCGTGGACCTGCACGGCAACCTGCGCACCCGGATCCTCACGATGGGGCACCGGGCCCGCGTGCTGCGCTCGCCGTCCTTCCGGCTGCGGCGGGCGGCCCAGATCTACCTGCGCTGGGCGCGGCCGCCGCGGCCACCGACGGTGCTCGCGCGCCACGCGGCGGCGCTGGCGCCGCTGGCGATCGCCTGCGCGGAAGTACCGCGCGTGCATGCCGGGCCCGAGGCCGAGACCTGGGCGGCCGCCTGGCTGGCCGCGTGGGGGGAGGGCGCCCCGCCGGTGGCGATGATCCCGGGGGCGGCGCACGCCACCAAGCGCTGGCCCGAGGCCCACTGGCTGGCCCTCCACGAGCGGCTGCGCGCGCGCGGCGAACGGCTCCTCTACTTCGGGCTCGAGGCCGATCGCGCCCGGCTGCCGGACCTGGCGGCGCGCGTCGCCGCGGACCCCGCGAGCCGCTGGTGCGCCGAGCGGCTGGCGCGCGTGGCGGCGCTGCTCTCGCACTGCCGGTGCGCGGTGGCGGGGGACACCGGCCTCATGCACCTGGCGGCGGCCCGCGGCCTCAAGGTGGTGGCGATGTTCGGGAGCACCGCCCCCGAGCTGGGATTTGCACCCGCGGGGTTCGGGCATGCCGTCCTGTGCCGCCACGAGCCCTGCCAGCCCTGCACGCTGCACGGCCGCGAACGCTGTCCCCAGGGACACTTCCGGTGCATGGTGGGCCTCACGCCCCAGGCGGTGGCGGACGCCGCGGCAAGCCTCGGCCGCGAGGCGTGACCGGGGGGCTGCGGCCGCCGCCTGAGCCTCGGCCGCATGCGGGACCCGCGGGACCCACGCCCGACCGGTTGAACGGCGCGCGCGCGGCACCCTATACTGCCGGGCCGCGCCGGTCCCAGTGGCCCGATCCGTCGTGCCTGGGGCCCGGCCACCACCCTTCGCGCGGAGCGACCCTTGAGCGACTTGGACCAGAGGAAGCAGTTCGTCGAGGATCTCAGCGACCAGACGGACGACTTCTCGCGCTGGTACAACGAGGTCGTGCGCAAGGCGCAGCTGGCGGACTACGCGCCGGTCCGCGGCTGCATGGTCATCCGTCCCTACGGCTACGGCCTGTGGGAGCACATGCAGCGGCTGCTCGACGAGCGCATCGTGGAGGGGTTCGCCCCGCAGGTGGCCTGGGTCACGCAGGGCGGCAACGACGCGCTCGAGGAGCGTCTCGCCATCCGGCCGACCAGCGAGGCGATCATCGGCCGCATGTACTCGCGCTGGATCGAGTCCTATCGCGACCTGCCGGTGCTCATCAACCAGTGGTGCAACGTCATGCGCTGGGAGAAGGTGACGCGCCTGTTCCTGCGCACCGCCGAGTTCCTGTGGCAGGAGGGGCACACCGCCCACGCCACCGCCGAGGAGGGCAAGGCGGAGGTGCTGCGCATGCTCGAGGTCTACCGCGACTTCGCCGAGACCGACCTCGCCATCCCGGTCCACGCCGGGCGGAAGAGCGCGGCCGAGAAGTTCGCCGGCGCCGAGATGACCTATTCGATCGAGGCGCTGATGCGTGACGGCAAGGCGCTGCAGGCGGGGACCTCGCACGACCTGGGCCAGCATTTCGCGAAGGTGTTCGACATCACCTTCCAGGACGAGCAGGGCAAGCGCCAGTTCGTCCACCAGACCTCGTGGGGGGCCTCGACGCGGCTGATCGGCGCGGTGATCATGACCCACGGCGACGACCAGGGCCTGCGGCTGCCGCCGCGCATCGCCCCGGTCCAGGCGGTGGTGGTCCCGATCTGGCGCAAGGACGAGGAGCGCGCGGCGGTGACCGAGTTCATCGCCAAGGTGGTCGAGGCCCTGCGCGGCCGGGTGCGGCTGTACGTGGACGACCGCGACCAGTACACCCCGGGCTGGAAGTACAACGAGCACGAGCTGCGGGGCGTCCCGGTGCGGATCGAGGTCGGCCCCAAGGACGTCGCCAAGGCCGCGGTGATGAGCGTGCGCCGCGACGGGCGGGCGAAGGAGTCCATCCCGCTCGCGGCCCTCGGGGAGCGGCTGCCGGCCCTGCTCGAGGAGATCCAGCGGGCGCTGTTCGAGTCGGCGCGCGCGTTCCGCGAGGAGAACACCGCCACCGCCCGCACCGTCGCCGAGATGGAGGCGCACTTCGCCACGAGGCGGGGCTTCGTCGCGGTCCCGTGGGACGGGAGTGCCGCGTTCGAGGCCGAGGCGAAGGAGCGGACCGGGGCGACGCTGCGCTGCGTGCCGCTCGATCAGACGCCGTGGGCGGGCCTGGCGGGCGCCGGTCAGGACGTGGCGCTGTTCGCGCGCGCCTACTGAGCGTCACGACCGACGCCGAGCTCGTGAGCCGCCCCGCGCGGATCCTGGTCCGGCTGCCGAACTGGCTCGGGGATGCGCTCATGGCGAGACCGCTCCTCCACGGCCTGCGGCACGCCCATCCGTCGGCCGAGATCCGCGCGGTCGGGCCCGCCCCGCTGCTGGCGCTGCTCGAGGTCGAGCGCACCTTCGACGCGGGGGAGCCCTGGCCGGCCGCGGCTCTGGCGCGGCGGGCGCTCACCCAGCGGCTGCGGACCTGGGGCCCCGAGGCGGCGCTGGTCCTGCCGTTCTCGTTCTCGAGTGCCCGCTTCGCGCGCGGGACCGGCGCCGCGATGCGGGTGGGGTACGGCCACGAGCTCAGGAGCTTCATGCTCACCCACCCACGGCGGCGGCGATCCCTCGGCGAGCTCCACCTGAGCCGCGAGTACCTGGCGCTGGGCGAGCCGCTCGGGGTCGTCCCGGTCCCGCTGCCGGTCCTCGCCACCACGCCGGCGGGGCGTGCCGCGGCCGACGCGCTGGTCGCCCGCGCCGCCCCAGGCGGTCGCGCCTTCGCGGTCATGGCCCCGCGCTCGGCCTATGGTCCGGCCCGCCAGTGGCCGGCCGAGCGCTTCGCGGCGCTGGCGCGCGCCCTGAGTGCCGACGGCCGCGCGGTCCTGGTGTGCGGCACCGCGGGGGAGCGCGAGACCTGCGCCGCGGTGGCGGACCAGGCCGGGCCGGGCGTTCAGTCGGTCGCGGGCGAGACCGACCTGCCGGCGCTGGCCGCGCTGGTGGGGCGGGCCGCGGTCGCGGTGTGCAACGACTCGGGGCTCGCCCACCTCGCCGCGGCCCTGGGGACGCCGACCGTGACGCTGTACGGGTCCACCTCGAGCGCCTGGACCGCGGCCCTGGGGCCTCGCGTGCGGGTGCTGCAGCGTCCGCCCGTGTGCTCGCCGTGCTTCCGGCGGACCTGCCGCATCGGCTACCGGTGCTTGACCGCACTCGAGGTCGAGGAGGTGGGACGCGCCTGCCGGGAGATGGCACGGTGACGAGGGGGCCGCGATGAGGATCCTCGCCCACGGGGCGTCGCTTCCGGCAGCGCGGACGCGCGTGCGTTCCGCCTTGACCGGCCTGGCCCAGCGCGGGCACGAGGTGGGGTGGCTCTTGGGCGGCGACACCCCCGTACGACGGGACCTGGCCCTGCTGAGCGGGGTGCGCGCGCTGCCCGGTCTCCACGCCGACGTGGTGGTGGGCGGAGGGGGACGGCTCGTGGGCACCGCCCTCTGCGGCTGGCTGGCCCAGGCCCGCGCGATGGTCCTGGACCTGGGGGCGGGAGAGGTGGAGCGCTGGGGAGCGCCCGAGCGGTGGGCCTGGGACTCGCTCCACGCCAGCGCCCTCGTCGACGAATCCGAGGCGGCCCGCTTCGCGGCCGCGTGGCGCGGGCGCGATCACGATCGCGTCGGCCTGTGGCCGGCCGCGAGCCCCGCCGCGGACGCCGAGGCGGCATCGCCCGAGACCGAGGTGCTCGAGCGCGCCTGCGAGCGGGCCCTGGCCCGCCATCGCGGGCGGGCGCTGCGTCCCGCGGTGTTCCTGGACCGCGACGGCACGCTGATCCGCGAGCAGGGCTACCTCTCCGACCCGGAGGCGGTCGAGCTCTTGCCGGGGGTCCCGCGCGCGCTGCGCAACCTGATGGAGGCGGGCTACCCGCTGGTGGTGGTCTCGAACCAGTCCGGCGTGGGGCGCGGGATGTTCACGGCCGCCCGGGTCCACGCGGTGATGGCCCAGCTGCGGCGCCGCCTGCGTGAGCACGGCGTCGAGCTCACCTCGATCCGGTTCTGCCCGCATCGTCCCGAGGACGGCTGCGCCTGTCGCAAGCCGCGGCCCGGGATGCTCGAGCTCGCCGCGGAGGATCTCCAACTCGCGTTGCGGGACTCGGTCACCATCGGCGACAAGCGGATCGACACGGCCGCCGGCCGGGCCGCCGGGGGACGCGGCGTGCTGGTGCGCACCGGCTACGGGCGTGACGAGGAGGCGCGCGCCGGCGATCGGGATGGGGACGGACCCGACCACGTCAGCGACGACCTGGCGGCCGCGGTGGAGTGGCTGCTGGAACGCGGGTGAGCGCGGCTCAGCGCGCCCGATCCACCGTCAGCTGGTAGTCGCGCATCGAGCGCGTGTGCAGGTAGACGAGTTGGCCGGTGGGGTTGGCGAGGTCGTGCGGCGTGATCCAGTCGTCCTCGACCAGCTGGCTCAGCTGGGTCGGGTAGTCGCCGTGGTCGCGCCGGTAAAGCTCGAGGATGTGACGCAGGTCGCGGACCTGGGTGGCGGTGAAGACGTCGACCGCCGCCGCCGGGACCACCGCCGTGCGCGACAGCGCGCGGCCGGCCAGGACCAACCCGAACACCACGGCCAGCGCGATCACCGCCGCCGCGATCTCCCGCACCAGGGCCCGGCCCTGCGGTCCGGAAGGCTTCGCCTCGGCCACCACGGTGGCCCCCGGCTCGCGGCGCCCGACGAACTCCACCCAGCCGGCCTCCATCATCCGGTGCAGGGCCTCGTACGCCTCGTACTCGGTGAGCGGGGCCGCCTCGACCGCCTCGGCCACCGTGTGGTGGCCGTCGATGACGCCGAACAGCTCGCTCTCCTCGTCGGAGAGCGAGTCGTCGGCGGCCGGCAGGTCGCGCACGCCCAGCAGCTGGTGGGGATCGGCGAAGGTCGCGCGCTGGCGCTTGCGCTCGTCGATGCGGCGCGCGGACTCGATGAGCGCCCCCTCGATGCTGAGCTTGACCAGGCGGGCGCCCTTCCAGGTGAGCGCGGGCTCGAACCGGTACGAGCCCGACTCCCAGTGCGACAGGCGCAACAGCGCCTCGAGGATCTGGCGCTCGACGAATCCGGCCAGCACCTCCTGCTCGAAGTACCGGCCGTTGAGCAGCAGGTCCTCGAGGTCGCGCCCGCTCTCCTGATGGATGGTGAGCAGGCCGCGGTACTGCTCGTCGGAGATCCGATGGATGCGCCGCAGGAACGCGATCAGCGGGTCGTGGGTCGGCATGCCGGCGTCGCGCGCGGAGACGATGCGGCCGTCGGTGACGTACACGACCCCCTTCTCCGCGTCGCGCTCCAGCACCAGGCAGCCGCTCTTGCGCTGGGTGCCGAGCAACTGGAGGATCTCGGAGATCGAGAAGTCGCGGAGGTTCCCCTGCAGGGCCATGAGGTCTCCTAGGCCGCGCGGGCCGTCGGGGGGCGGGCCGGCGTGGGCCGCGAGCGCACCGGCGCGCGGGTGGTCGCCGCCTGCGCCGAGGCGCGGGCGGTCCGGGTCACGTACCCGAGCAGCGACGCCAGGTCGAGGAGGATCAACGCCATGATCGTCCCGAGGATGAAGGCGTGGTTGTCGGTCGGCCCCGGTCCCGGCTGGTAGGCGAACGGCGCGCGCGCGCCGAGCCAGGGTGCGACGAGCGTGGCCATGGCGGTGAGGATGAAGACCACGGAGGCGACCGCCTGGAAGGCGAGCAGCCCGTAGCCGGGGACCAGGGTGGCCAGGGCGGTGCGGGCCAGGCGGCGCCGGCGCTCGACCCGGCCGCGCTCGCGGCCGAGCAACACCTTCACGAACTCGGGGCTCTCGGCGCGGGATTCCTGGCCGGCGCAGGCCTCGCACAGCGCCTGCTCGCGCCGCCGTCTCGCGCAGCAGCGGCAGATCACCCGGCCACAGTTGCGGCAGGCGCGCAGCGGCATCGAGCGGTGGAGCCGCCAACCGAGGAGGGGGCCCGCGATGCCCAGCGCCAGGGCCACCGCGGCGAACGGCGCCCCGGAGGTCTCGATCCGCTCGCGCCAGGCGAACGGCAGCACCGGCACGACCGCGCCCGCGTCGTCCTGGGCGAGGACCCGCTGCCAGAGCGTCTTGGGGGAGAGCCACCGGTCCGCCAGCGGCACGACGCCATCCTCGGTGCCGCGCGCCTGCTGGCCTTTCACCAGGTCGAAGTCGAGCGCCGAGGCGCGCGCGGCGGCATCGCTCGCGGCGTGATAGTCGAACTGGCGGGTGAGGATCTGCGACTCGTTGAAGTAGGCCGCCGCGTCCTGCGGATCCGCGCTGACCGCCTCGCGGTAGAGATCCATCGCCTCGCCGAAGTCCCCGCGCGCGGCGCGCACGTTGCCGAGGTTGTTGAGGACCCGCGGGTCCGCGGGCCAGCGGGCGAGGGCCCCGCGATAGGCCTCCTCGGCCTTGGCCAGGTCCCCGCCCTTGCAGGAGAACCACGCCAGACCGAACAGCACGTAGGGATCCTCGGCGTGTTCGCGCGCGAGTCGCTCGATCACGGCCTGCCGGGGGGCGCTCCACGACTCCTCCGGGAGCCCGGCGATCCCGAGCAGCGGCCCGCGGTCGTCGCGCAGCGGGATCGCCAGCCGGCCGATGAGCAGGCCCGAGAACGGGGCCGCCACCAGGGCGAGCGTCAGGGCCACGACCACCACGCGCTCACGCTTGGCCAGCACCGGCCACAGCAGGCCCAGGAAGGCGAGCGCCGGCAGGGCCAGGCCGAGTCCGACGGTGAAGGGCAGGACCAGGAGCGCCCAGCCCCAGAGGCGCGCGCTGGTCGGGCTCACGACCCGCCGCAGGCGCTCCTCCCAGATGTGGCGCAGCTCGCCCTGGTGGACCAGCACCAGGATCAGGCCGGTGGCCAAGAGCCCGAGGAAGAGCCCCTGCAGGATGAA
>VBPB01000186.1:11179-17786 GCA_005893365.1 Candidatus Eiseniibacteriota bacterium | reverse complement strand
CAGGTTGCGCTTGCATCCCTCTCGGATGCGGCCCATGTAATTGACCTGCTCGGCGATGTCGCCCGCGACCGCCTTGACCGAGAGGCACCGCGACTCGACGAGGCGCTCACGGACGTCACCGTGGACGCGCTTCGCCCGCGCCAGGATGTCACCGACGCGCTCGGTGATCTGGACCAGGCTAGCCTCACGATTGCGGGAGACCTGCGGCACGATGCCGAGCCGCAGTCCGGCGAGGACGATGGCCCGCAACAGCGTCCGGTTGCCCGCGGCGACCACGATCTGAAGGCGGACCGGGCTCGAGGTGGCGGCGTAGGTCCCGTCACCATCGACATAGCCGGCCAGGAATTCCAACAGGTCCGATTCCGACTGCCGCAGTACCCAGGCGTCTGCCGCGGAGCGGATCGCATCCAGGGCGACGGCCACGTGTCGGCGCGTGCAGCGGCTGTCCTGCACGAAGCCCTCGATCGTCCGACCTCGCAGCACGCCGCGCGACCAGCGCAGGCGCCCTCGCCTCAGGGGCGTCTGGAAGGCCGTCTCGAAGCGTCGTTCGACCGTCGAGATGAAGGCATCCTTGGCCTCGGTGGGCTTCTGCACGAAGACGACGAGACCCTTCGTCGGTCTCACCCGGACATGTCCGTCCGAGAAGAGCGCTCCGGCGACGTAGGCCTTCTCCGGTGCTGACTCGTCCACCCCGACGGCGGGGAGTTGGTCCACGACCACCAGGAAATCCTCGCGAGCGAGCGCGGATTCCAGCCGCCGCTTGACGAGCCTGCGGTCCTCGATGACGAGTACTCGATGGTCCGCGGTGAGCCGCGCCACATTCCGCTCCGCTCGTCCGGTCTGCGAGACCCCGATGGTGATGACATCGGACATCCGCCGCCCGGCGGCGATCACGGGACGCCAGACCGGCCGCATCGCCTGCGTGTCGAACGAGAGGATCTTCGGCCGTTCGCCGCCCTCGATCGCGGCGAAGGCTTCCTCGGCGGTTCGGAGACCACGGTCGGTGAGGATCATCGTCTCGCCGGCCACACAGGTCATCCCCCCCGTCGCGGTGAGGATGCCCTGGGCCGCGTCCATGCCGTGGATGTCGTCCGGCGTCGTCTCCTTGCGCACCAGGATGACGTGCTCCTTGCCGCCGACCTCGGCGGCCTTGTCGGCGCTGAACACCGCGCGCCCGACCGCGGCCCCGGGCGAGGCCGCGAGGCCGGTGGCCAGCAACGGCAGCTTGGCCTTCGGATCGAGCTGCGGGTGGAGCAGCTGGTCGAGCGAGGCGGGGTCCACGCGCAGGATCGCCTCCTCCTTGCTGATGAGCTCCTCGTTCACCATCTCCACCGCGATGCGCACCGCGGCCTGGGCGGTGCGCTTGCCATTGCGCGTCTGCAGCAGGTAGAGCGTGCCTTCCTGGATGGTGAACTCGAAGTCCTGGACGTCGCGGTAGTGGCGCTCGAGCCGCGCGGTGATCTCGCGCAGCTGGCGGTAGGCCGACGGCATCTCCTGCTCGAGCTCGGCGATCGGGCGCGGCGTGCGCACCCCGGCCACCACGTCCTCGCCCTGCGCGTTGGTCAGGTACTCGCCGTAGAAGCGGTTCTCGCCGGTCGCCGGGTTGCGGGTGAAGCCCACGCCGGTCGCCGAGGTCGGGCCGAGATTGCCGAACACCATCGCCTGCACGTTGACCGCCGTGCCGATGTCGTCGGGGATGCGGTTCTGCTTGCGGTAGTAGATGGCGCGGTCGTTCATCCACGAGCGGAAGACCGCCTCGCGCGCCAGCTCCAGCTGCTGGCGCGGGTCCTGCGGGAACTCCTTGCCGGTGTGGCGGCGCACCAGGGCCTTGAACTCCGCCACCAGGGCCTTGAGATCGTCGGCCGACAGGTCCTGGTCGGTCTTGGCCCGGCGCTGGTGCTTGAAGCGCTCGAGGTGGGCCTCGAAGTCGCGCTTCTCGAGCCCCAGCACCACCGAGCCGAACATCTGCATGAAGCGCCGATAGCAATCCCAGGCGAAGCGCGGATCGCCGGCGCGCGCCGCGAGCCCCGCGACCGAGCGGTCGTTGAGCCCGAGGTTGAGGACGGTGTCCATCATGCCGGGCATCGAGAACTTGGCGCCCGAGCGCACCGACACCAGCAGCGGGTCCTTGGGGTCGCCGAGTTGCTTGCCCATCCGGCGCTCGAGCAGCGCCAGCGCGGCGTCGTGCTGCTCCTGGAATCCCGCCGGCATGGTGCGCGTGGTCGCGTAGTAGGCGCGGCACACGGCGGTGGTGACGGTGTATCCCGGGGGCACCGGCACACCGGCGTTGGTCATCTCGGCGAGGCCGGAGCCCTTGCCGCCCAGGAGGTCCTTCATGGCGGCATTGCCATCGGCTCGGCCTTCACCGAACGAATAGACGTAGGATTCGGACATTCATCGCTCCGGTTCGGGCTGGGCCGCGATCCCGCGGTCACGGTGGCTGCGCAGGGGGGGCGTGAGTCGCGAGCATAGTCGAGGCCCGGCGGCCGCGCCAATGCGCCGGGGCTCAGCGCGGCCGGGCCTTTGGCGGGGCGGGGTGCTTCGGGCGGCGGAAGACCTCGTTCTTGACCCCGGTGTTGAACGCCACGTGGCGCAGCGTGAACGTCATGGTGCGCTGGCCATCGAGCAGGCGCTCCTCGCTGAAGGGCCAGAGCACGCCGTTGACCTCCCGCAGGTCGCGATAGAGGCGGCGGGCCGAGTGGCCGGCGTCGTTCTGTTCCATCGCCAGCATCTGGTGGCTCACGGCGTCGAAACAGAGGACGCGGCGGTCGCCGTCGCTCGCCACCACCTCGATCACGTCGGCGTCGCGGTCGTCCACGCGCTCCTGCCCCCGCCAGGCGACGCGTGAGGTCGAGTCGGCGGCGGCCAGCAGCAGATGAAGGAGGTCCGAGCGGAATCCCGACTGGAGCCCGGCGACCGCCACGCTGTCGCCGGCCTCCTCGGTCCCGCCCAGGCCCGAGGTCGACCAGGCGCTGTCGCCTTCGAGGCCCTGCACGGTGCGGATGCCCGGGAACACCATCGTGAACAGGAATCGCATCGGGTCCTTGCGGAGCTGCGAGGCCTGTCCCTTGAGCTCCTCGTGCCCCACCGTCATGCGGATGTCGCCGTCGATGTTGGAATCCTTGATCCCGCGCAGGCGCGCGAGGCCGCCGTGCGCGGCGATCGCGAGCGCCGCGATGGCGCGCCCCTTGGACAGCGCCTCGGGCGCCGGGGGCGCCATCGCGGTGGACGGCTCCTCCACGACGTCGGCGACGTCCCCGCGGGTGACCACCTCGACCGGCCCGAGCGACGCCAGCTGCGGCTTGAGGCGCTCGGCCGGGCCCAGGACCACCAGGACCATGCCGTCGGGCACCCAGCGGGCGGCCGCCGCCCGGACGTCGGCGGCGGTGAGGCCCGCGATGTGCTCGGGCTCGGTGGCGATCGCGTCGTCGGGGAGGCCGTTGAACGCCACCGCCATCCACTTGGCGATGACGCCGTCCAGTGTCTCGAACTGGAGCGGGTAGCCACCCAACAGACGGTGGCGGACCGCGGCCAACCCGCGCTCCGGTGCCGGGCCCGCGGTCCAGCCGCCGAGTGCCAAGCGGATGCGGGCCACCTCGGCGCCGACCGAGTCCACCGGCGCCGCCGCTGCGATCGAGAACAGGCCGCCGTCCTTGAGGCCGAAGACGCCCGCGTGGATGCCGGCGCCGGGATCGACCTGCTCGAGCAGGTCACTCGCCACCACCATCGCGTCGTAGTCCTTGGCCGCGCGCGCGGGTCCCGGGACCCCCAGGCGCAGCTCGGCGCGATCGAGCCCGGGCGCGTCGACGATGCGGACCCGCCATCCCGTCCCGGTGGGCGGGGCGGCGGGGGCGGTCTCGGCGGTGCGGCCGCCCCAGGGCCCGAGCAGGTCCTCGGCGGCCCTGAACGCGCGCTCCGGGGTGACGTCCCCGGCGATCGCGAGCAGGGTACGGTCCGGGCGGTAGCGCTCCCGATGGAATGCCCGCACCTGGGCGACGCCGAGCGCGGGCAGGCCGCGCAGCGCCCCCTGCGGCGAGCGCCCGAACGGATGGCCAGCGAAGACCGTCGCCCACAGGTGGTCGTCGGCCAGGGTCCCGGCGTCCTGCCGGGCGCGCGTGAGCACGGCCGCGGCCTGGTCCTTGACCAGGGCGAGCCGATCCTCGCTCAGCACCGGATGCACGACCGCATCGGCCAGCAGCTCGAGGCCGGCCTCGAAATCGGTGGCGATGAAGCTGCCGTTGACGGTGGTGAACTCGCGCGAGGTGGCGCCCCCCACCGAACCGCCGAGCGCCTCGACCGCGGCGACGTAGACCGCCGGCGAGCGCGACGCGGTGCCCTGGCTCAGCATCTGGAAGGTGAGGTTGGCCACGCCGGCGGCCCCGGGCGGCTCGTGCACCGACCCGGCGGCCACCAGCAGCTGGATCTGCACCATCGGCAGACGGTCGTCGGGGAACACCGCGACCGTGAGGCCGTTGGCGAGCGTGCGCACCACCGGCGTCGGGACGTGGACCGCTTCGGCGGCGGGCAGGGTGGACGGCGCCATCCCGAGGATCGCCGCCAGGGGCAGGGCGAGACGCAGCGCGCGCGCGTTCATGGGCGGCCTCCATTGCCGGCGCCGGCGGGGAGCATCCACACCACCGCGCGGCGCGCCGCGTTGAGCGTGCGGGCCGCGGCCTGCTGGAGATCCGCGGGGGTGAGCGTGCGCACCCGCTCCAGACGATGCGCGTCGTCGTTCCAATCGCCGCCGATCATCTGCGAGACCCCGGCGGCCTGCCCGCGGTCGCGGGCGCGCTGGCGGTTGAGCAGCAGCGGGACCTCGAGCTGGCGTCGCGCGCGGTCCAGCTCCTCCCCGCTCACCGGCTCGGCGGCCAGCGTCTCGATGGCGCCGACCAGCCAGTGTTCCACGGTGGCGGTGTCCGCGAGCGAGCGCGCGGCGGAGGCGGCCCAGAACATGGTCGCGTCACGCCGCGAGTCGCGTCCGGTCTGCGCGAAGAGTCCGGGCCGGTCGCCACCCGACGCCTTGGGCCCGAGGCGCGCGGAGGCCCCGCGCGAGAGCAGCGTCGAGATCAGGTCGAGTGCCGGCGCGTCCGCGGCCGCCCCGGCCGGGAGGCGCCAGCCGACGATCAGCAGCGGCACCGGGGCGTCGCCGGTGGCGACGGCGCGCCGTTCCGCGGTCGGCTCCGGCTCGGGCGCCACCGTGACGGCCTGCCCGCGCCCCGGGAGCGACTGGAAGCCGCGCCGCAGCTCCTCGGCCGCCTGATCGGCGGCGAAGTCCCCCGCGATCACCACCAGCGCCTGATCGGGCGCGTAGCGCGCCCGCAGGAAGTCCTGGCAGTCGCGCAGCGTGATGCGATCCAGGTCTTCGTCCGTTCCCGCCACCGGCCAGCGGTAGGGATGGGTCTTGAACGCGGTGGCATAGAGCCGCTCGAGCCCGCGCTCGACCGGGCTGGCCGGACCGCGCGCGCGCAGTTCCTCGTGCACTTGGGCCCGCTCCTGGTCGAGCATCGCCTGCGTGAGCCGCACGGTCATGCGGCCGGCCTCGAGCCGCAGGGCCGTCGCCAGCGCGCCGCGCGGCACGGTGTGGGTGTAGCAGGTGAAGT
Organism: Candidatus Eiseniibacteriota bacterium; assembly: GCA_005893365.1. Lineage (GTDB taxonomy): Bacteria > Eisenbacteria > RBG-16-71-46 > RBG-16-71-46 > RBG-16-71-46 > WS-11. Next base: position 12,186 of record VBPB01000186.1, on the reverse strand, counting down.
CGGCCGAGGTGTACGCGGCGGTCGTGCCGCCCTCGGCCGCGATCATCCGCCCCACCTCGTCCACGCCGCCCGGCGTGGCGCCGCGGCTCGACAGACGCTCGAAGAGATGCGAGATGCCACGGGTGCCCACGCGCTCGTAACGCACGCCAGCCGGGTACCAGACCGAGACGTCCACGGCGGTGGCCCGCGGGTCGGGCATGAGCAGGGCCCGCAGCCCGTTCTTGAGCGTGAACGCCTGGACCGCGCCCGACGGGACGGGCTTGGGCGCCGCCAGTGCCGCCGCCGCGTGGGCGGCGGATGACGCCAGCACGGCGCAGGAGGAGACGAGCAGCGCGAGCCGAATGGGTTTCATGCGACGCGATCCTCTCGGGGTGGGGTCACCAGGCGGCGGGCGATCGGGATGGGGCTCAGGGCAGCACGATGACGCGGGCGCCGCGGCGCTGCCCGCCGGACTCCAGGGCGATGAGGTAGAGCCCGGGGCGGACGCGGGCGCCGTCACCGTTCCGTCCGTCCCAGCTCATGGCCAGCGTCTCGTGGCAGCACATCGGCCCATCGTAGACGTCGCGCACCACGCGCCCCGCGACATCATAGACGCGCACGCGGGCCCGCGTCGGGGTGCCGTCGGATTCGCCGAGACCGAACTGGATGGAGAGCGGGTCACCCGCCAGGCTCAGCGGGTTCGGTCCGAGCAGGCGGATCGAGAACCGGTGCTGGGGCGGTGAGACGGCCAGGGTCGACGACAACCACTGCAGCGCGGCGAGTCCGTTCGGGATACCCCAGCCCCCGTGGTTGTCGGGGTTGCCGGAATGCGAGGCGCTCTCGCGCAGCGCGCGGGCGATCGTGCTGGGCGGCCAGCTCGGTCGCGCCTGCACCAGGCAGGCGGCGAGCCCGGCCACCAGCGGCGTCGCGAACGAGGTGCCGCTCCCGGAGGTGTAGGCGTTGGGAGCCCCGCTGACGACCACCAGCGGGTTCGAGAGCCCGCGTGCCACGAGATCCGGCTTGATGCA
>VBPB01000186.1:8612-11035 GCA_005893365.1 Candidatus Eiseniibacteriota bacterium | reverse complement strand
TCGGCGGCCCGGCTCACCGTGGTGGTGTGGCCGTTCATGTCGGCGTAGCTGTAGTCGTTCGCCGGGTTGTCGAAGGTGGAGTAGCCGAGCGAGGAGGTGATGACGTCGGCGCCCAGGCTGTCGGCCCACTCCGCCCCCATCCCCCAGTAGAGCATCTCGACCGGGGTCTCGCTCGCGTCCACCTCGGTGCGGGCCAACGCGAACTGGGCCCCGAATCCCGAGCCGACGTAGGTGCCCTGCAGGTTGCCCGCGATGCATCCCATCACCTGGGTGCCATGGCGGATCCCGGCGACGGTGCTGTCGCTGACGAGGGTATCGCCCTGGACGAAGTCGCGCTGGCGGCCCGGGGCGATGATCACGTCGCGCAGCGCTTCGTGCTTCTCGTGCCAGGTGAAATCGTCGTCGAGGATGCACACCAGCACGCCGGTGCCGATGTAGCCCGAGTCGTGGACCGCCGGCACGTTCATCTGCTGGATCTCCGACAGGGTGAGGCCGTAGTCCACGGTCGAGAGCGCCCCGTCGCTGCGCAGCCGCCCGCGCGTCGCCGCCACGGGGGGGGCGTCGAGCACCCCGGGCCCGTCGGCCGAGCGCCGCATCCGTTCGACCGGCGAGATGCCGGCGACGCACGGGAGCGCCGCCAGGTCCGCCAGCTGCGCGGGCGCCACGCGCACCGCCGCCCGGTTGAGCCAGCGCGAGACCGCCAGCACGCGGAGACCCTGGCGTTCGAGCTCGGCCAGGTAGCGCGGTTCGACCGGGAGATCGTCGTAGCTCACGAGCGGCTGCACTCCCGTGCGCAGCCGGCGCGCGCGGGCGCGCGGCGTGAGCGCCGCCTCCGCGGCGGCCAGCCGGGCGGCGAGATCGGCGGGGGCCTGCTCGCCCTTGTCGGCGAAGGTCAGCCAGACCGGGATCGGAGCGGGGGCGGCCAGCTCGTCCCAGAGCCGCGGATCCAGCTTGGCGGCGAGGCCGGGCGGGAGGGTTCCGCCGGAGAAGGTCCGCGGCGTCGCGGCCGCCGCACCCGGGCGCGCCGCGGCCGGCCCGGCGAGGATCAGGGCGGCGAGGGCGGCGACCCTCAGCACGAGGGCCGACGTGAGGGAACCGGACGGGATGCGCAAGCGGGATGTCCTCCGTCGCGGCCGCGGTCAGGCCGCAGGGGTCAGCACCTTGACGACCGCTTCCAGCGCGCCGACCTCGAGGCCGGCGTGATTCCTGATCACGGGGCGGCGGGGACCTTCCAGCCGCACCCGCTCCTCGTCACGCAACTCACCCAACCGTTCGAGCACCGCGACCGTCGCCGGGGCGAGCCCCCGCGACTGGCCGTCCTCGCACTTGATCGCGACCCCCAGGCGCCGCGACGGGATGCCCACGCACTCGAGCCCCTCCGCGCCGCCCTTGGCGACCACCCGGCCGCCGGTGGCCTCCATGAGCAGCGTGCTGAACCGCCCCTCCCCGCCCGTCGCGCGCGGGAAGGCACACATCGCCCCGCGGATGCGGCTCAGCGCGCGCGCGCGCGGGTCGCCGTCCGGCGTCGCCGCGCTCAACCACGCGTAGGCGCGGGCCATGCCGGTGAGCGGCAGGCCGAACACGCTGACCCCGCAGCCATCCACCGCCACCGCCAGCGACTCCGGGCTCACGCCGCATACCTCGGCGACGGTGCGCCGCATCAGCTGCTGGACCGGGTGCTCGGGCCGTTCGTAGCCCTCGACCGGCCATCCCTCGGAGAGCGCCAGGCACAGCATCCCGGCGTGCTTCCCCGAGCAATTATTGTACACGGGGGAGCGGTCCTCCGGGTGGGCGCGCAGGTGGGCCAGGGAGGCGGCGTCGATCGGCTCGTGGTAGCCGCAGGCGAGGTGGCGTTCGGTGAGCCCCAGCCGCCCCAGGATGCCGCGCACCCGCTCCAGATGCGCGGGGCTGCCGGTGTGCGAGGCGGTCATGACCGCCAGCTCCTCATCGCTCAAGCGCCAATGGTCGGCGTGTCCCCGTTCGACCAAAGGCAGCAGCTGGAACGGCTTGGCGGCCGAGCGGAACGTGGTGGGCAGGTCCGGCTGCTCGGTCGCGGCCGCGAGCTGGCCCAGGGGATCCGTCACCGCGGCCTGGATCCGGTGCCGCGACTCGGGGATGGCGCCCCGCCACATCAGGACGTCGATCTGGAGTCGCATGCGGAAGGCGCACCTCGGCGCCGGCGGTCAGCGGATGACGACGAAGCGGCTCTGGTGGAAGAGGGCGCCGGACTCCACGCGGTAGATGTAGACGCCCGAACCGACGTCACGACCCGCGTCGTTCTTGAGATCCCACGCCTCGAAATCCCGCGACTGATCCCACGGGGTGGTGGTGGCCGCCGCGGCGTCGATGGCGTGCCGGAGGTCCCGCACCAGGTCGCCCGCCGGGGTGTAGATGCGGATGCGGGCCTGGGAGGGCAGGTTGAT
>VBPB01000186.1:0-8593 GCA_005893365.1 Candidatus Eiseniibacteriota bacterium | reverse complement strand
TTCCACGCCTCGACCGCGCGGTAGGGATTGGGGACCACGGTCACGCGCGCCAGGTTCGCGGCCGGTCCGCCGGTGGGCGCGACCGCGTGGGCGAAGTAGCGGTCGTCGGCCGGGGCGCCCGGATCCGCGGTCGGGTTGGCGACGTCGTTCGAGATGTTGGCGGCCTTGTGGTTGAGATTCGAGGGGCCGAACAGCACCTTCGCCGAATCGGCGCTGGAGTCGGCCACGCCCAGATCCGGCAGGCCCTCGTGGCTGAAGTCGGCGGCCACCAGCGAGACCGGCCGGCCGAGCAGCAGGGCGTTGGTCCGGGTCGGGAAGCCGAACCCGTCGTTGAAGAGGATGGAGACCGACCCGTCCTCCTCCGAGTCCAGATCGAGGATGGCGAGCGAGGAAGGGCCGGCGCCGGCCGGGTAGTGGCTGGCGACGCCGAAGGTCCCGTCCCCGTTGCCGCGCAGAACGGCGACGTCGTTCCCGAGGCCGTTGGCGACGATCACGTCCGCCTTGTTGTCGCCGTTGATGTCATCCACCACCAGGGCGCGCGCCCCCAGGCCGGCGGGGGTCATGCTCTCGGGGCCGAAGCCGCCGTTCCCATCGCCGAGCCGCCAGGCCACGGTGCCGCCCGCCGGCGAGACCAGGACCAGGTCGGGATGGCGATCGAGGTTCAGATCGGAGAGCGCCAGGGCGGAGGGCGCCGCGAGCGTGGTCGGCACCTCGGTCCCCGGCGTGAACGTCCCGTCCGCGTTGCCTCGCCACACCGACACCGAGGGCCCGTCGGCGTTGGTCACCGCCATGTCGAGCACGCCGTCGCCATCGATGTCGCCCAAGACGATCGCCGTCGGCGTGCCGTTCAGCGGGACGTCCGGCGCCGGGATCGGGGCGCCCTGGGCGTTGCCCAGGTACACGGTGACGGTCTTGGCCCCGGCATTCGCGACCACGATGTCGCCGATCTCATCCTGGTTGACGTCCCCGATGGCCACCGCGCGGGGAGCGGCGCCGGTCGGCAGGTCACGGCGCGGGCCGAAGTCCGCGAACTGACAGCTCTCGGCGCGGCGGCCGGGCCGGATGGACACGGTGTTGGCCGTCTGGTTCGCCGTCACCAGGTCCGCCAGGCCGTCCCCGGTCACGTCCCCGGCCGCGACGGCGACGGGGCCCCGATCCACCGACACGTCGCGCCGCACCTCCATCGGCCCGGGCACGAACAGGTCCAGGTAGTCGTTGAACGACGTGTTGAGCGCCTCGTAGGTGATGCTGTACCAGGTGCGGAAGCCGTCGTGGGGACCGGGCGGCGGGATCAGCGCCAGGATCGAGTCCGGGCACGTGGGTTGGATGTGGCGGCACGGATCGTCCAGCGGACGGCGGACCTTGACGAAGCGGCCGGCGGAGTCCGGGTCGATGAAGGTCGCGACCCGCTGGGATTCCGGCGTGTTGGCGGCGATCGCGGGGAAGTGCCAGGTGAACAGCGAGTCGCTGATCTGCCGCGAGAAACGCCGCATCAGGACCATGGACGACGTGTCGCAGATGCCCCCGAGGTTGGTGCCGCGATAGATGCGATAACCGCCGAAGTCCGGGCGGGCCTCGGCGGCCGGGTCGCGCAGCCAGCGCACCGTGAGGGTGCGCGGCCGGGCCTCGATCGTGTCGCGGCCCACCCCCGGATGCCAGGCGCCCGGGTACGACCAGACCGGGATGTTCGGCAGGCCGGGCTGCGCGGACGCGGGGCGCGGCGGCGCCGCGAGGGCGACGCCGAGCACGAGGATGGCGGTCAACACCTGTCGACGCGGGGCCGGTCGCCCCCGGGTCTGCATCATCATGGCGCCGCCCGGCGCGCGGCCGCGCGGCGCCCGACGATCGGGGTCCGCGAGGCCGCGGGGTCGCGCTGGAGGCCCCACACCTCGTGCAGCACCCAGTCCACCAGGGAGATGCATTCGGTTCGGCGGAAGTACCAGAAGCTGAATCCGGAGAAGATGAACGGCTGGCATTCCTTCCCGTGGTAGTAGGTCATCACCGGCGAGTTCGGGTTCGCCGAGCCGCCCGCGGTGATGTACAGGGTGTCGAGCGTCGAGAAGTTCTGCTGGTGGTCGAGATCGGGTCCGTAGTCCTCGCGGATGAACGTGGGTCCCAGGATGAACTCCGCCGGATAGGTCCCCTGATAGAAGTCGGAGGAGGACTCGAGGGTGCGGCCGGCCGGCAGCGGGTCGGTCGCCGGATTCTTCGGGTTCAGCTTGTCGAGGAGCTTGAAGTAGTCGGGTGGCGACGGCGGCGTGGGCAGAGGAGGATTGGTCGGCCAGAGGCGCGCCAGGGCCCCCGCCATTGTACGAGGTGCTGCCGAAGCGCTTGGCCTGCACGGCCGGGAAGTCGCCGAGCGCGACCTGCCAGTGGGCGAAGTCGTACATCATGCGCCCCTGCTGGAGCTCTCCTTTATCGAAGTCGAAGATCGATCCCCCATTGGCGGGATTGTTGTAGGGGTCGAGCGTCGCGAGTGCCGCGCCGCCCCCGGACAGCCAGACGAACCCGGCGTCGGGACGCCGGAAGGCCTGCGTCATATAGGTGGACAGGATGGTCGGCCGGCCCGGCGAGCTGATCAGGCGGAGCGCCGTGATCGGCCGGTTCGGGTCGTTGGGCGGCAGCCGGTAGGTGGCGCCCACCGGGTCGGTGTACCAGACCACGTGCCGGTACTTCCCGAGCACCGAGAGGGGCACGGTGCCGTCGAGCGAGATCCCGCGGGTGCCGACCGTGTCGTAGGCGTACCCGTTGAAGATGCCGGGGCTGCTGTCCGTGCCCGGGTCGCGCGCCTGCCAGGGCACCCCGCCGCGCGCGAACAGGAACGTGTCCAGCTCCGCGGCCGTCGGCCACGCGCCGACCGGCTGCTGGTAGGTGCCGGTCGCCAGGTTCCGGTTGTCCGGAGCCAGCCGGGTGTCGTCCACGATCAGCAGTTCCCGATCGAAGGTCGCGCGGACCGCGATGAACTGGATGATGCCCAGACTCAGCAGGTTGTTGTTGTCCTCGGCCTCGATGAAGAACAGATGCGGCCCCAGGGCCCCGCAGTTGGTGGGGTCATCGGGCATCGGGCGGAACGGCCCGATGGTCGCCCGCGTGGTGCTCAAGCTCCACTGGCTCCAATGCCTCTCACACCAGTCGAGCTCTTGGGTACGGTGGGTCTCGTCCGACAGGTCCACCAGGTCCAGCCCCCAGCGGTAGCGCTTGATGTCGGCGCCCGGGGCGGGAGTGGCGCCCCAGTTGAAGGTGACCGGAATGTCCGAAGGCACCTCGAGCTTGCACCACCGGGGCTCGCTTTCGTCGATGCCGCCGTACGGATACGTGTAGTCGAAGAATTGGTTGAACATCCGGATGGCCGGGCCGGCGGTGCTGGCGAAGGTCACCGAGAAACTGAGCATGTTCTTGCCGCGCGAGAAGACCGGATCGTAGGCCCCCGCCTCGTCGAAGCCGCTCACCACGAACAGCCATTCCTGCTGGGACAGGCTGGTGTACTGGAAGCTGGTGGTCTCGGCGCCCACCGAGTTCCAGCCCTTGAAGTTCGCGGTCGGCAGCGGCAGCCCGGCCGCATCGGTCGCCCCGGGCGCGTATTGCTTGCGCATGGAGTCGGGGTGGGTGAGGGCGAACGAGATGTAGTTGCTTTCGCCCGGGAAGTCCGGGTTCGAGCGCCCGAACAGCCGGAACACCCACCGCACCGGCTTGCTGGTGAACTGTCCGTCGGGGTCCTGGCCGGTCCAGCGGATGGTGACGCTCGGGGTCAGGTTGAGCCCGAACGCGAGGTTGGGGACCGGGTCGGAAATGTTGACGACCGGCGCCTGCGTGAAGGAGAAGAACCCCCGGTCCGCCGGCCGCGTCGAGACGGCCTGGTCGTCGTCCACGGCGAAGATGGTGAACTCGTGCGGCGTCTCGGCCTTCGGGTCCCGGATGTCGATCGGCTCGATCGGCTTCCCGGCCGAGAAGAAGAAGGTCTGCTCGTTGCGGACCGTCGTGTGCCAGCAGGTGTCACCGAGGTCGAACCCGTTGGGGTGCGTGTTGTCCACCCGGTGTCGGATCGGATCCACGGCGTAGATGAAGTGATCGACCCGCCCATCCGGATCGAAGCCCATCCACTGCAGGGTGTAGGCGTAGAAGTCCGGATGGACGCTGTCCCGGACCGCGGGCGCCGCGGTGAGGCGCACCTCGGGCGGCTGATTGGGGATCAGCAACGTGTGCTTCTTGCTGCATCCCCCGCTGACCAGGGCGGCTAGGGCGATCACGGCCAGCGCGGCGATGGCCGTCCTGGCTGGATGCTGAGGCTTCATGTCCGTTCGCTCCTGGAAGGTGGCTAGTGTGACCCCGGTCGGCTGACGCGCGCCGCGCGAGCACTCCCGGACGGCGCGTAAGTCGCTTGGAAATCGCGCGTGATGCAGCGCCCTTCTCCCCCGTTGCTCTCGCAGAACGCGCAATCGCAGAGCTCCACCGTGATCGTGACCGGCCCCGCCCCCAGTTCATCCGGCACTCTGAACTGGACGTTCGTCTGCTGGTTGAGGAACCTCTGCTGGTCGAGTGCGGCGGCAGGGGGAACCGAGAAGGTGAAGGGCTGTCCGGCACGATCCAGCCCGGTGATCCTGAACCGCGGCCGGATGTTCGAGTTCTTGAGGGATCCCCCGTGCGGATCGCCGCTCACGTAGGGATCGATGTCCACCGATTGGATGTCCAGGACCCAGTCCTGCCCGATGAAGACGGTCGAGCCGTCGGCCTTCGGAACGAACAACTCGCTCGACGTCAGGAACTCGGGCGGGAAGTCGACGTTGAAGACCATCACCAGGGCCTTGGTCAACGGGTCGTGGGGGTGGTCCCGGACCTGATTCCGCGCGTCCTCGATCCGGTTGTCCCGCGCCCCGTCCGAATCCTCGGCGCGCTCCAGGGCATAGCCCTGCCCGGCCTCGGGTGCCGGCTGGTAGGCGCCGATGCGCGGGAAGTGCTGGGAATCGTTGGGATCGAAGACCGGGTAGAGCCGGGACTGGGCGGTGAAGCTCAGCAGCCCGGTGCCGGTCAGCAGCGTGGTCACGCGATTGCGGAAGCCGATGGGCGAGCCGTTCGGCCCCGCCTTCTCGAGCACCGGGCCCGACGGGGCCTCGGGCATGATGTCGTGGAGGTGGTCGGCGACCTTGACGTCGTACTTGGAATCGGTGTCGAAGCCGCCGTTGTGGAAGATGAGGTAGGCGTTCAGGTGCACCGTGTCGAACTCGCGCCGCAGGTAGACGGTGTCCGGAGACCCGGTCTCGCCCCAGAGTTCGAGGAACGTCTTCATGGGCTTGCGGGCCGCCGGGAGGATCACGACCGAATCGGCGCTGAGCAGCGTCCCCGGCAGGCCGGCCGGGCCGTTGTGGAGGACGTCCCTGAGCACCGCGTAGCGGACGAAGTCCGTGCAGGAACCGCAGGATGGCCGCCTCGCCCACGGGGACGGCAGGCCGTCGGCGACCGTGGAATCCGGACCGGCGAACCAGGTGTCCGGACTGAAGTTGACCTGGAACCGGCGCGTGAAGTCGCCGATCTTGGAGCCGTTGGCCTGGTCCACCGCGCGCAGCGTGAACACCTTGTCCCCCGGCGCGACGCGCACGATGTCCCTGCCGTTGCGTGCCGGGTCGGCGGCTTCCGGGGGCACGCCGTATTCGACGATGTTCTTGTGCCAGAGCGACTCGGGCGCGGTGGGCTGCAGCTCGGATTCGTCCAGCTTGAAGCGATAGCCCTTGACCACGCTGCCGACCAGCGTCGGCTCGCCATGGTAGCGGAAGGTCAGGCGGCTCCCCGAGGGCACGGTGTCGCGCGCGTAGGGCAGGAGCGTCAGGCTGTCGCGGATGTCGAAGGTCCGCGTCGAGGATCGCAGGACCCCGCCGGCGTCGAAGGAGAACACCGTGCCGGTGGCGCGGGCCTGGTCGAACACCGCCAGCGGCGGGTACTGCTCATTGGCGTTGAAGATGAACCGGGCCGGAGTGGGATCGCCCTTGCCCTGGTTGTCGACGGAATAGATGTAGAAGGCGTGCTGGCGGTCCTGGTTGTTCTCGCCGACGTTGAAGATGAACGTGCTGTCGGACTTGCTGGTGAAGTGGTAGTCGCGCGCGCGCGGGCCGGGGAGGTTCGCGGCGGTCGTGGTCTCCGTCACCGCCCAGTAGTACCCGACGACGGCGCCATCCTGATCGCTGCCGGCCCAGTACACGTGGAAGCGGACGGGGATGGTCCCGGTCTGTGGCCGCACGCCCTTGACCAGGGTGATCGTGTCGAATGGGGCCGCGGTGATCCACGTCTCGGGGGCCTTGTTCCTGTCGATGTTCGGAGCCAAGGCCTTTCTGCAGCCCAAACCCGCAATGATCGAAAGAAGACAAAGAAATAACCCGACACGTACGCGCATCCGCGTCCTCCACGACGCCCGATTGTCGAAGGGAAGTTAAGCCCGAGGCTAACCAGCGGCGCCGCATTGGTCAAGCCCAAAAACGGCGTCCCGCGGCCCCGGAGAATGCGCGGGACCGCCCGATCGGCCTGCGAATGCGCGGCTTGTCGGGCTGCCGGCCACCGGGCGGCCCGGCGGCACGCGGCCACCCCCACTGCCCACAAATAGCGCCGGAGGGCGGGGATCGCTCCCCGCCCTCCGGGCGTGTTGCCGACTGCCGGCCCTGACTAGTTGGTCAGCACCGCCAGCTTCTTCTGACTGACGTACGTCGGCGTGTGCAGCTGATAGAAGTACACGCCGCGCGGCACCTTCTGTCCGTCGTCGTTGCTGCCGTCCCAGAAGACGTCGTGCGAGCCCGCATCGAATTCGCGGTTCGCCAGCGTCCGCACCAGACGGCCGGTGACGTCGTACACCTTCAGCTCCACCTTCTCTTTGCGGGTGATGCCGAAGGTGATCTTCGCCATGTCCTTCCGGAACGGATTCTCGGAACGCAGGGCGAGGAAGTTGACGAGTGCACCATTGGGCTGATCACCGACGCCCACCGGCTGCCCCGAAGAGACGGTGCAGTTGATGGAGCCGAACGCGTTCACGATCGTCTCCCAGTAGTAGAGCATCAACCCGCCCGACTGCAGGGTGGCCCGGGTCCCGAGACTCTGGACACGGAAACCGTCGACGATGGTCAGCATCGGGTGATCGTTCGTACCCGGGAGACTGCTCGGTGCATACACGCTGGCGATCTTCGGATTGGCGTTGGTGCCGGTGTCTTCGTACTTGGCCGCCATTGCCGCACCGAACGTGCCCGACAGCGTCAGCACGTCGTCCGTGATGACGCAGCTGCTCAGGACGCCGTAGGTGTCACCCAGCGGCTTGTCCACGCGGACGTGGACGGGCGCGAAGGTGAACAGATCCGGGATGTCGTTCGCGTTGCCGGCATAGCTCCGGTAGTCACCCGACGCCAGACCCGCACCGAAGTACGTGGTCGGGAAGGTCGGATGCCCAGCGCCACCACCGGTGACCTGGCCCTCGACGAAGCCGCGGCCCTGGACCCACACGCCACGCGGCCGCGGGAAGCCACCCGCCACCGTGTTCGCGAAGTCCTGCAGCAGACCGACGTCATTGTCGCCCTTGTCCACGTAGGGACCGATGTTCCCGGCATTCAGGTCACCGGTCAGGATGAGCAGCACGCGGTAGTACTGCCGCAGCATCGTGCCGCTCGGGCCGTTCAGGTTCTTCTTGCCGGTCTGGAACCCGCTCGGGTCTGTCGTCGCCCGGCTTCCCAGCGAACCGCTGGTGGTCGAGGACTCCGACGCCTTCACCCCGAACATGTCCCACAGCGTCCCGGGCTGTCCGCCGTGCGAGTAGACCGCGATGCTCGGATCCGTCGCGATCGCGACCGTGATGTCCTGGTCGCCACGGGCATGCCAGCCATTGTGAGCGCCCCAGCGGCCGGACGGCTTGCCGGACACGTAGGAGCCTGCGGTGGCGCCGATGGTGTCGGCGATGCCGACCCAGAACCTCTCGTCACCACGACGGTCTTCCCAGTCGATGTAGAGCATGCAGGCCGGTGCCGGAGCGTCGCGATCTGCCACCGCCCAAGCGCCATCCTTCCAACGATCCGGCAGCACGCTGAACTCCTGCCACCGGTGGCCGTCGTTGCTGCCCTCCGTGTCCTGGAACACGAAGTTCGTATCCGGGCCGTACTCGATGCTGGTCAGACCCGACGGGGCGTCCGACTTGCGGAAGAAGTACTCGACGTGCGCACCCGGCGTCAGCAGACCGTCGGGAATGATCTTGGTGTATTCCTTGGTCTTGCCGGCCGTGGTGGCGCCAGGCTCGACGCCCGTCAGATAGCCCGCACCCTGGTAGGTCGCGAGCCCCGCCGGAGGCGTGCCGCCCGCACCGACACCACTGCCGCAATCGATGTTGGTGGAGTTGGTCGCACCCGTCGGATTCGTCATCAGGCAGCGCCACTTCTCGATGCCCAACGTCGCGAACTTGGGATCCGACTCGTGATACATGCTGGCGTACGAACCGGCGGCGAGACCGATCGCCGCCGCGTTGTTCGCGGTCGGGAACAGGTTGTCCTCGATCGTGTCCATGCGGGCGCTATTCCACACCCACTCCGCCCAGACGGTGCCGCCAGTCGGGTGCGCCGCCTGGCTGCCGAACTCA